>JAIEQN010001158.1 GCA_019747685.1 Gemmataceae bacterium | reverse complement strand
CCGGCCGGGAAGGCCGCAGCCGCCGCGCCGAGAACGAGAAGCTGGGGGAGGCCCAGAAGGACGCCCCGGCCGCGGGCAAGGAGCTGGCCGACCTGAAGAAGAGTGTCGAAGAGGTGGACAAGCTGTACCTCGACGACCGGGCGGACGGGGCCATGCTCGGCCGGCAGCTCTACCGCAAGGTCGACCCGACCCGGGAGTGGGCCGAGAACAACTACTACCAGCTCCTCATCGGCCAGCAGACGGCCGACCTCGTCCCGGTCAGCCCGTTCTGGGCCGAGTACGCCGCCCACACCGGCGGCCCGTTCGTCTCCCGGCACCTGCCCGGTGCGGCCCGGAACTTCACCGAGGCGATGCTCGCCCTGGCCGTCCTCGACCTGCCGTTCGAGCCGGCCAGGCACGACATCAAGTTCGAGAACGGCAAGATGGCCCTGATCCCGGGCAGCCGGGTGGTGGCCTTCCACGAGGAGGTCCGCCCGGCCGAGAGCATGACCAACGCCCCGCCGATCCTGGTCAGCCAGAACGTCTACCGGGCCGCCGACCGGTTCCGGGACGTGGGCGGCGAGCGGGAGGACAAGTTCGTCGCCGGCGAGTTCGTCGCCCAGGTGGTCTACGGCTGCCAGGTGGTCGTCACCAACCCGACCTCGTCCCGGCAGCGGCTGTCGGTCCTCGTCCAGGTTCCCGTCGGGGCGGTGCCGCTCGGCGGGGCCAGGTACACCCGGTCGGTCCCGCTCGACCTGGAGCCGTACCGCACCCACACGATGGACACGCTGTTCTACTTCCCGGTGCCGGGGACGTTCGCCCACTTCCCGGTCCACGTGGCGAAGGACGAGAAGGTCGTCGCGTCCGCCAAGCCGGCGACGTTCGCGGTCCTGGCGAAGCCGTCGAAGCCGGACACCGAGTCGTGGGAGTACGTCTCCCAGGAGGGGACGGACGCCGAGGTGCTGGCCTTCCTGGCCCGCGAGAACGTCCGGGCCCTGAACCTGGACAAGGTCCTGTTCCGGCTCAAGGACCGGGGGTTCTTCGAGGCGGCGGTGAAGCTCCTCCAGGACCGCCACCTGTTCCACCCCGGGGTGTACAGCTACGCCCTCTTGCACGCCGACCCGGCCGCCGCCCGGCCGTTCCTCCAGCACCAGGACGCGCTCGTCGCCGAGTGCGGCGGGCCGCTCCAGTCGCCGCTGCTCGACGTCGACCTCGTCGACCGGTTCGCTTTCGAGCACCTGGAGTACTCGCCGGTGGTCAACGCCCGGGCCCACGGCCTGGGGAACCGCCGGCAGATCGTGAACGACCGGCTGAACGAGCAGTACCACCGGTTCCTGAAGACGCTGACCTACCGCCCGGGCCTGTCCGACGCCGACCGGCTGGCGGTGGTGTACTACCTGGTCGTCCAGGACCGGGTGGACGAGGCCCTGGCGACGTTCGCCACGGTCAGCCGGGACGCGGTGGCGACGAAGGTGCAGTACGACTACTGCGCCGCCTACCTGGCGGTGTCCGAGGGGAACCCGTCGCGGGCGGCGTCGATCGCGGCCGGGTACGAGACCCACCCGGTCGACCGGTGGCGGAACCGGTTCGCGGCCGTCCGGGCCCAGGTGGACGAGGCCGAGGGCCGGGGCGGGCGGGTGGTCGACCAGGACGACCGGGACCAGCGGCTCGGGCAGGCGGCCGCCGGGGGGCCGGGGTTCGAGCTGGCCGTCGGCCCGGCCGGGGTGACCGTGACCTGGCAGAACCTGGAGTCGGTCCGGGTGAACTACTACCGGATGGACGTCGAGCTGCTGTTCAGCACGAACCCGTTCGTCGGCCGGTCGGGCGGGCGGTTCGCGGCCATCCGGCCGACCGCCAGCGAGGTCGTGGCCCTGCCCCGGGGGCGGGCCCAGCACACGGTCCCGGTCCCGGCCGCGTTCGACGGGAAGAACGTCCTGGTGGAGGTGACGGCGGCCGGCCAGACCCGGGCGGTGCCGCACTTCGCCAGCACCATGGCGGTGACGCTGGCCGAGAACTACGGGCAGCTCCGGGTGGCCGACGCGGCGGCCGGGAGGCCGGTCCCGAAGGCCTACGTGAAGGTGTACGCGCGGCTGGCGGACGGGACGGTGAAGTTCCACAAGGACGGGTACACGGACCTCCGCGGGCGGTTCGACTACGCCTCGGTCAGCACCCCGGAGAAGGCCGGGGTCGAGCGGTTCGCGGTCCTGGTGCTCTCCGACGACCGGGGGGCCGTGATCCGCGAGGCCGCCCCGCCCCAGCGGTAGCCGTATGCCGGGCCGGTGGCACCGGCATACCCGCCGCTGCCACCATCTCGGGGTGATACTGCGTCCCGGTCGGGCCGGCGGGATTGGCCCCGCGGTCCGGCGTACACCCCCAGGCCGTCGTCGGACGGGCCACTCCCCAGCGGTCCCTGTGGGCCCCGGGCAACCGGGTGGCACAAGTCCGGGGTCGGGCAACGGCTTGCGGCGCGGGGAAGTCGGCGAGAGCGTGGACTGCGGGTGCAGCCGGCAGGGTCACCCGAGGTCGTCGAGGAGGATCGGCTAGTACGTGACCCGGGCGGCGACCCGGAAC
>JAIEQN010000976.1 GCA_019747685.1 Gemmataceae bacterium | reverse complement strand
GCGCCCCCCGGCCGGCGGCCCCGCCCGGCATCCGGGGCACCCCCCGCCGCACGGACCGGCGAGTCGGCGCCGCGGCTCCGGCTCGCTCATGACCCGTTCCGCCACGCGGTCGGCCTCCTGCTCGTAGCCGTCCCCCGGCCCGTCGACCGCGAGCTTCGTCTGGACCACCCCGGTCGTGGGAGGGTGGACGGAAATCCGGCCGAACTGGTGCCCCGGGCGGGGTGACGATCCGGCCGATTCGGCTCGGGGTTCTTCCGCATCGGCCGGCGACACCCGCCGCACCGCCTGATGTCCGACCACGGACGGCGGGTGCGGGGCCGCGTCGGCCTCATGGCTTCGTCCGGGGTACGCCCGATCGGGGGTCGTCGGCTCGGCGGCCGTCGTCGGCCGAACTGCCCTCGGGCTCGGTAGGGAGGCACGCATTCCTTCCGCCCCCCGGAGCCGAACGTGTACCGGTCCCGATCGGGCCGGCCCAGCCCGCGATTATCCCCGCCACGGGTCGGGTGTCAACAACCGGCTGCGACCCGCGGCGACTGTTCCCGGGGTGTTCACGGATCGAGCGGCACCCGAACGCAACCGACTTCGCCCCCGGGCGGCCGGTCGGGTACGATCCGGGGTGGGTTGGTGGCCGGTGCGGGGGCCGTCCGATGCAATACCGTCGTCACACGAACCGGAAGGAGCGGTGGACCGAACCGGTCCGGATCACCCCGCCGAGCATGATCGGGTCCGGGATCGCTCCGGTCGCCGCCGAACCGCTCACGGGTCATCGGCTTGCGACCGGAATCGAGGCCGAGCATGACCGGGTGGTCGTGCTCCCAACGCGGTCGAGCCGTGAAAGCGTCACGGGTTACGTCAGACGCGAAAACAGAGGGGGGGGGGAGGGGGGTGGCATGCTTGGCCGCCGGGCTACCGCTGTAACTCCCGCTCCACCCGGTCGATGAGTTCCTTGGCCCGCCAGTCCCTGTTGCCGATCACGACCGACTTGTCCCCGTCCAGCCAGGCCCGCACCTTCTTCTCGGCCGCCACCGCCGTGCTGTGCGTCTTGGCCCCGAAGTGCTTGGCGATCTCGCCGTAGGTGGCCGCGGTGTGCTTGCGGCACAGGTAGACGGCGATCATCCGGGGGTGGCTGACGGCCCACGTCCGGGCCTTCGATTGCAGGGTGCCCGCCGGCAGCCGCAACACCGCACACACGGCCGCGTCCACGTCCGCGACCGTCACCACCCGGACGGCGTGCCGCAGGAGGTCGCCGAGGGCCTCGCGGACAAGGGGGGGGTCGACCGGCCGGCCGGTGACGCGGGCGTAGTGGCGGACGCCGTTGACCGCCCCTTCGAGTTCCCGGGCGTTCCCCCGGAGGGCGGAGGCGATGGACTTCAGGACGCCGTCGGGGATGGCCGGGTGGCCGCCGGTGGCCTTCTTGCGGAGGATTTCGAGCCGGGTGTCGGCGTCCGGCGGCAGGAGGCCCCAGACGGCCCCGCCGAGCAGCCGGTCGGCCAGCTCGGGCATCAGCTCGTCGGCCAGCCGGGGGTGGCAGTCGGTGGTGACGACGACCGCCCGGCCGTCGGAGGTGAGGGCGTCGAAGGTGTGCAGGAACTCTTCCTGGGTGGCCCGCTTGGTGGCCACGAAGTTCAGGTTGTCGAACAGGAGGGCCGAGCACTCGCGGAACTGCCGGCGGAAGGCGGCCATCTTGCCCAGCCGGGACGCCTGGACGAACCGGGTGGTGAACTCCTCGGCGGTGACGTACACCGGCCGGTCGCCCCGCTTGCGGAGGCCGGCGAAGATGCCCTCGAGCAGGTGGGTCTTGCCGGTCCCGGTGGGGCCGTGGAGGACGAGCGGGTTGGCGGCCTGGCCGGGGTCCTCGACGACGCTGACGGCCGAGGCGAAGGCGACCCGGTTGGAGGGGCCGACGACGAAGTCGGCGAGGGCCTTCCACCGCCGGCCGGGGCGGGCCGAGGCCGGCGGGGCGGCCAGGGCGTCGGCGTCCGGGTCGGGCCGCTTGGGCTTCGGCTTCGGCGGCGCGACGGGGTCGCCGAACAAGTCGTGTTGGCGAGCGGGGGGCGCCAGCCCCCTGTTTGGGTTTGCCGGACAGGGGGCTGGCGCCCCCCCCGCGCCAAGAGCCGCGAACGGTTCTTCTTCCTTCGGTTCCGGGTTCCGGGTTCCGGGTTCCCCGTTCTCCTCGATGGCCCACTTCACCGCCGGGCCGCCGCAGACCTCGACGGCCGCCGCCTTGACCGCGTCCCCGAAGGTGTGCTCCAGCCACTCCCGGCAGGCCTCGTTCCGGGCGACCACCCGGACCCCGCCGGCGGCCGGCTCGAACCGGGCGTGGCCCTTGAACCAGAGGTTGAACCGGGCCGCCCCGACCCGGGCGGTGACCGCCGCGGTCAGCCGGTCGTCCAGCGGCTCGGCCGGGGCGGGTAGCGGGCGAGCCGGCATGGCGGTGTCCCAACGGCCCGGGTGCGGAACGGGGTGTCCGACGGGGGTTATCGTCCACTATGGCGGGCCGCCCGCCGGCGCCTGCGCGGGCCGGGTCGGGAATCGGCCGCCGGCGGCG
>JAIEQN010000722.1 GCA_019747685.1 Gemmataceae bacterium | reverse complement strand
AAATGCCGTTCAAGAGCGGCCGGGACGGCCGCGCTCCCAGGATATTTACTCCACGCTCCGCGCCCAGGCCCCCCAGCCGCTGCACACCCCGACGCCCGTGGTCCCCGACCCGGTCGTCTTCTGGGACGCCCAGCTCGAGCTGAAGGGGGCGGCGGCCGACGCCGGGGTCGACTGGGAGCAGTTGCACGGGGCGGTCTGGACCAAGGGCCGGTACGACGGCACCCACCTCGGCCCGGTCCAGGCCAACCTCTGGCTCGACCGGGCCGTCGTCGCCGGCCAGCCGGTCACGGCCGCCACCGGCCGGGCGGCCGTCGCCCCCCAGCAGCCCGACCCGGACCGGCCCGGCGGATTCCTCCCGCCGGCCGTCGAGTTCCGCGACCTGTCCGGCAACCTGTTCCACGGCACCGTCGGCGGGGAGGCCCGGGTGGTGCTGGCCGACCCGGTGCGGTATCAGCTCCACCTGACCGCCGCCGATGTCCAGCTCGACGAGGTGGCCCGGCACTACAGGCTCGGGTCGGACGCCGACCTGAAGGGCGTGGCCCAGGGGAAAATCCTGCTCTACAACCGGCCGGACCCGAAGACCGGGCGGTGGGTGGCGGCCGGGGACGGGACGGTGGACGTGCCGACCGGGCGGATGTACAACCTGCCGGTCCTGCTCGACCTGGTGAAGGTGCTCAAGCTCCAGGCCCCGGACAAGACGGCGTTCGAGGAGGCCCACGCGACCTTCCGGGTGAACGGGGACCGGGTCCAGGTGGACCAGCTCGACCTGATCGGCAAGGCCCTGTGCGTCGGCGGGTCGGGGGAGGTCGGGACCGACGGCCGGTACGTCCGGTTCGAGTTCTACACCGTCGGGTCGCAGCTGCTGGCCCGGCTGGCGAACACCCCGGTCGGGGACCTGACCGCGTTCCTCAGCCGGAACCTGTTCCGGATCAAGCTGACCCGGGAGGACGGCCGGCTGAAGTACACGCCCGAGCCGGTCCCGGTGCTGACCGACCCGGCCCGGGCCATCCTCGACCGGGTGCGGAAGCGAACCAAGCCGGGGAAGTGACCTGATCTTGGTGGCACAGGCCTCCCGGCCTGTGCTTCCTCAGCAGCACAGGCCGGGAGGCCTGTGCCACCGAGAACCCGACCGCCGGGGTGCCGCCAATGTTGCTCGGGAACACCCTGAACCGGATGATCTTCTGGGAGCTGGTCCGGGTCTTCCTGCTGGCCCTGTGCGGGCTGACCGGGCTGTTCCTGCTGGCCGGGCTGCTCCAGCAGGCCAACCAGATGGGCCTGTCCCCGGCCCAGGTCGTCGCGGTCATCCCGCTGTTCGTCCCCAGCACCCTGCCGTACACCGTCCCGGCCACGGTGCTGTTCGCGGTCTGCGTGGTGTACGGCCGGCTGGCCCACGACAACGAGGTGGTGGCCGTCCGGGCGGCCGGGGTCCACCTGCTCACCATCCTCCGCCCGGCCCTGTTGCTCGGGGCGCTGACCGCGGCCGGGACCGCCGCCCTGTACCACACCGTCATCCCGCGGTCGCAGCAGCTCCTGGCCGAGGAGGTCCTCCAGGACCCGGAGGGGGTGCTGTACAACGCCCTGCGGCGGGACAAGTGCCTCCGCCACCCGACCTTCCCGTACGCCCTGTTCGTCAAGGACGTGCAGGGCCGGCGGCTGGTCGACGTGGTCATCAAGAAGCGGGCCCGGCTGGTCCACCCGGACACCAAGGAGGAGAAGTACGTCCCCGGGTACGAGTCGGTCGCCCGGGCCCGGGAGGCCCGGCTGCGGGTCGACCTGGCCGAGAAGAAGCTGTACGTCGACCCGGACCGGCTGGTCGTGTACGACGACTCGCTCCGGGGGGCGACCGAGCAGAACGGGGCGTTCCCGATGGACCTGCCGGCCAACCTGACGGCGGCCGACGCCCGCGGCCGGACCATCGCCCTGACCTGGGACGACCTCGGCCCCCGGGCGGACGAGCTGCGGGCCGAGCAGCGGGAGGCGAACGACCGGCGGGAGCAACTGCGGGCCGAGGGGGCCCGGGTGGCCGACCCGGAGGCCCGGGCCAAGTACCAGGCCCAGGAGGACTCGCTCAAGGTCCAGGCGGGGAACCTCGGGCGGCAGGTCCGGGCGGTCGAGGCCGAGTACTACCTGCGGCCGGCCCTGGCCGTCGGGTGCCTGGTGTTCGCCGTCCTCGGCGGGCCGGTCGGCATCTGGGCCAACCGGGCCGACTACCTGAGCACCTTCGTCATCTGCTTCCTGCCGGCGGTGTTCGTCTACTACCCGCTGCTCTTGGCCGGGTCGAACATGGGCAAGGACGGCCGGCTGCCGCTCGGGCTGGGCTGCTGGCTGGCGAACATCGTGATGGGGGCGGCCGGGGTGGTGCTGGTGTGGCGGCTGCTGCGGAGGTGAGCCGAAGACCCCGCCCCCGCGGGTCGGCGAGCCGGGAGTTGGCGAGCCGGGAGTTGGCGAGCCGGGGCGTGAGCGACCGGAGTTTCACGCGACACGGAGTGTGCGCGGTGGCGAGCCGGGAGCGTGAGCGACCGGAGCTTGGACAAGACTCCGGTCGCT
>JAIEQN010000356.1 GCA_019747685.1 Gemmataceae bacterium | reverse complement strand
GCCGCGGGCGGGGGGGTGGGCGCGGCCGCCTGGGGGGCACCCCCCCCCCTCCCCGGGGGGGCGGGGGCCGGGGGGAGGGGTCTTCTCCCTACTCCCCTCGCCGCCCGAGCGGGCCGGAGTTGAAGTTGCCGATGTCGTCGGCCCCGGGGCCGTCGGCGGCCCACGGGCCTTCGCCCGGGGCCCAGTCGCCGCCGGGGCCGAACCGCCCGTCCGGTCCGGCCGAGATGAGCTGGAACCCCCTCGGGTTCATCGCCTTGCCGTTCACGCGGTACGGCCTCACGCCGAAGCAATGACGGTCCGGGTAGCCGTTGGTCGTCGGGTCGAAGGCGAGGTAGACGTAGGGCGTGCCCCACGGGTCGAGGAGGTGGCCGGCCGCGTCGAGGTGCCGCGGCAACAGGTCGAGGAACGGCCCGATCCGGTTGTCCAGACCGTCCGACGGCCGGAACGGACGCCTCCGGTCGGTGGAGAAGCCCTTGTAGTCCGTGTACTTGCCGCCGGTCAGGAAGAACACCAGGGCCTGGTTCGGGTCGAGGTGGTCGTCGGTCCCGGGCGGCAGGCCGGTGTCGGCGAGGTCGAGCTGCGGGAACACGTTCCGGAGGTACGCGGCCTCGGGGTCGGCCGGGTCGTAGGCGGCCTTCAGCCGGAACCCGGCCGGGATGTGGCCGACGTTCATCTTGGCCTTGAACGCGGCGACGGCGTCGGCGAGTTGGGCCATTTCCGATCGGGCCGGCGGGGGAGAGCCGGTGCGGATGTCCGTGAACCAGGCGATGACGGCCCAAGGGAGGGCGACGGCACCGAACACGAGGCCGACTTCCACCAGGCGTCCGAGGGGATGCGGGCGGTGGCGGTCCGGCGGGGCGGACATGGCCGGCTCCCGTAGGGTGGGCGAACCGGTCCCTCCGGGACCGGTCCGCCCACCCTACGAAGACGACCCTACTTCTTCTCGTTCTCCCAGTCGAACGGGATCACCTCCCCGTCGTGCCGGGTGAACAACAGCCGCCAGATGCGTTCCGGCACCTTGCCCGGGACCACCGCCCGGACCGACCCGTCGGCCATCCCGACGTTGACCGTCTCCTGCCCGGCGACCGGGACGAGCTTCGGCAGCGGCTTCTTCGGGTCGACTACGAAGTCCCCCGGCTTGGCCCACGGGACCGCGGCCGCCGTCTCCACCACCATGACCGTGTTCGACGTGCCGTCGGTGATGTCGAGGAACTTGACGCCCCCCTTCGGGTCGAAGACCGTCCCCGGCCCGGCCACCCCGAGGTAGTTGGTCAGCCCGTACCCGTCCGGGCCGACCGCCCCGGGGCCGGCGCTGGGCGACACGAACACCTTGATCGCCATCTGGGACAGCGGCTTGTTGTTCTCGCTGTCCCACGGCTCGTCCAGCTTGAACCGCTGGTAGAGCGCCTGCTGCTCCATGTACGGTAGGATCACCACCCGCCACGACAGGAGCGGCTTGCCGTCCGCGTCCTTGATGTCCTCCGGGAGCTTGCCGTAGGCGCTCTCGTAGTTGTGGATCGCCAGGGCGATCTGCTTCACGTTGTTCTGGCTCTGCATCCGGCTGGCCGCGGACCGCACCTTCTGGACCGCCGGCAGGGCCAGCCCGACCCCGACCGCCAGCACCCCGCCGGCCGTCGCCACCAGCTCCTTCGGCATGGCCGCCGCGAACGTCAGGTCGTTCCCGTCCCGGGTGACCAGCTTGGCGTCGGCCAGGAAGTCGTCCAGCCGGCCGAGGGCCCCCAGCCCGAACACCGCCCCGAGGGCGTCCGGCAACTGGTCCGGCGGCCGGGGCGTCTTGACCTTGGTGTCGAACAGCTTGGCCTCCAGCTCCTTCTTTTGCTCGGCGATCTTCTGCCGGCCCAGGGCCACCAGCGCCCGGACCGCCCGGTCGGCGGCGTCGGCCGCGGCCGCGTCCTTGTACGCCGCCCGCAACTCCAGCTTGGCCTCGGCCCCGAGGTCCATCGACACGACCACCTGCTCGGCCCGGAGGATCGGCCGGACCTCCTCCGGCAACTCGTCCAGGGCACCCGGCGGGATCGGCAGGGCGGCCACGTTGGCCGCCGCCACCACCGGCCGGGAGGCGGCCAGCTTCAGGGCCGGGGCCAGCGGCCCGTCCTTCGCCGGCTTCCGGGCCAGGTACGCCTCGACCGCCCCGGGCATCCCCAGCAGGACGTGCCGGTCGTCCGGGAAGGTGACGGCCAGGTTCAGGTCGCGGTCGACGTACACCGCCTTCGCCCCGGCCCCGACCACCTGGGCCTTCGGCAGGTACAACCGGGCGATCACCGCCGGGTCGAACGGGGCCGAGAACCGGACCACCCCGAACGGCCGGGGCTCCTTCGACTCCGGGTCGAGCAAGACGAACGCCGTGACCCGTTCGAGCGACGACGGGGCCGGGACGAACTGGCGGTCCAGTTCGGCCAGGGCCTTTTCCCCGGCCCGCTCCCAGGTCTTCTTCAGCCCGGCGAACAGCTCGTTCTTCCACAGGTCGGCCAGCCGGACGTGGACGAACCCGGCGGCGTCGGCCGGGACCAGGGCCAGGTCGGCGG
>JAIEQN010000086.1 GCA_019747685.1 Gemmataceae bacterium | reverse complement strand
GAGTAACCCGGTTCGGCCCACCCCGGAACCGGCCACCCCAAGGACTGGCATGCGCTACTCCCGGGTCCACGTCGAGGCGATCGGGTACGAGCTGGCCCCGGTCGTCGTCTCCACCGCCGAGCTGGAGGGGCGGATCGCCCCGGCCTACGACGCCCTCGGGATGAAGCCCGGGCAGCTCGAACTCTTGACCGGGATCAGCGAGCGGCGGTGGTGGGAGCCGGGCTACCCGCTGTCCGAGGGGGCGGCGGCGGCCGGCCGGAAGGCCCTGGCCGCGGCCGACGTGGCCCCCGACGAACTCGACGTGGTCATCTACGCCGGGGTGTGCCGGGAGAACTTCGAGCCGGCCACCGCCTGCGCCGTCGCCGACCGCCTCGGGGTCGGCTCGGACACGGCCGTGTACGACCTGTCGAACGCCTGCCTGGGCGTCCTCAACGGCGTGGTCGACGTGGCCAACCGGATCGAGCTGGGGCAGGCCCGGGCCGGGCTCGTCGTGTCGGCCGAGACCGCCCGGGAGATCAACGAGCAGACCATCGACCGGGTGGTCCGGACCAAGAGCCGCGAGCTGTTCACCGAGTCGCTGGCGACGTTCACCGGCGGGTCCGGGGCGGTCGGGGTGCTGGTCACGTCCGACGAGGTCTCCCGGGAGAAGCGGCGGCGGCTGGTCGGGGGGGTGACGAAGGCCGCCCCGCAGCACCACGCCCTGTGCCGGTGGGGGCTCGAAACCATCCTGCCGGGGGCGGTGGACGTGGCCGTCGGGGCGGTCGACAAGGTCCTCGGGCCCGGGCCGGCGGCCCTGGTCCGCAAGGGGATCGGCCGGGGCCAGGACCTGGCCGTCGGGGCGACGGCCCTCCTCCGCCAGGGGGTCGACTTCGGCCTGCGGCACCTCCGGGTGCCGTTCATGGAGACCCACGCCGGCGAGGTCCTCAAGCACGGGGTCGAGTTGGGCAACCGGACCTGGCAGGCGTTCCTGGCCAAGTTCGGGTGGCGGCCGGAGTACCTGGACAAGGTCATCTGCCACCAGGTCGGCAGCCAGCACCGGGACACGGTCCTGGCGGCCCTGGGCATCCCGCCGGAGAAGGACTACAGCACCTTCCCGTTCCTCGGGAACATCGGCACGGTGTCGCTGCCCCTGACCGCCGCCCTGGCCGAGGAGCGGGACTTCCTCCGACCCGGCGACCGGGTCGGGTGGCTCGGGATCGGCAGCGGGCTCAACTGCCTGATGCTCGGCATCGAGTGGTAACGTGGAACTCGGAACTCGGAACTCGGAACTCGGAACTCGGCAACACGCTCGGCCCGCCGCCACCGGCCCGACCCCGCCCGGCATTAACCCGGACTCGGTACTGGGTACTCCGTACTCCGACCTCTACCCCTTCGCCGGCCATCACCTCGCGCGGTCCGGCGGCCGGCTCCACTACCTCGACGAGGGCTCCGGCGACCCCGTCGTCATGCTCCACGGCAACCCGACCTGGAGCTTTTACTACCGCCACCTCGTCCTCGCCCTGCGGGGCTCGTACCGCTGCGTCGTCCCCGACCACCTCGGCTGCGGGCTGTCCGACACGCCGCCCGAGACGCTCTACGACTACTCGCTCAAGTCCCGCATCGACGACCTGGAAGCCCTGCTCGACCACCTCGGGCTGACCGAGAACCTCACGCTGGTCCTGCACGACTGGGGCGGGATGATCGGGATGGGGTTCGCGGCCCGGCACCCCGGCCGCATCAAGCGGCTCGTCGTGTCGAACACCGGGGCGTTCCCCCTGCCGGCCGGGAAGCGGTTCCCCCGGTCGCTGTGGCTCGGCCGGAACACCCGGCTCGGGAAGTGGCTGATCCTCAAGCACAACGCCTTTTGCCGGACGGCGGCCCGCTGGTGCGTCACCCGCCGGCCGCTCCCGGCCGACGTGCGGCGGATGTACCTCCTCCCCTACGACTCGCCCGAACACCGCATCGCGGTGCTCAAGTTCGTCCAGACGATCCCGCTGAAGCCGTCCGACCCCGGGTACGACATCGTGTCCGGGACCGCCGCGTCGCTGGAGAAGTTCCGCGACGTGCCGACGCTACTCCTCTGGGGGATGAACGACTTCGTCTTCGACCGGCACTTCCTCGCGGAATGGCAGCGGCATTTCCCGCACGCCGAGACGCACGCATGGCCGGACTGCGGACACTACCTGCTCGAAGACGCCGGCGACGAGGTCGTCCCGAAGGTCCGCGACTTCCTGGCCCGGCATTCGCTCCCGCGGGGGTGACATGACCACCCCCGCCCCCCTCAACGTTGCCTCCCTCCTCGGCCGGCTGGCGGCCGCCGACCCGGACCGGCCGGCCCTCCACCACCCGCACCGCGGCGTCACCCCCGGCCGCCCGACCGCGTACACCACGATCAGTTTCAAGCACCTCCACGCCGACACCGACGCCATCGCCCACGGGCTGGTCGCGGCCGGGATCACCCGCGGCGTCCGGGCCGCCCTGATGGTCCCGCCGACGCCCGACTTCTTCGCCCTGACGTTCGCCCTGCTCAAGGTCGGCGCGGTCCCGGTGCTGATCGACCCCGG
>JAIEQN010000524.1 GCA_019747685.1 Gemmataceae bacterium | reverse complement strand
CAGCCGTAACCCGCCCCGACCGCCACCGCCAGCCCGACGGCCGCCGCCCCGGCCCAGAGTCGCGTTCCCCACATGGTCAGGACCCCCTTCGCCAGTCGGACCGGTGATTCGCCCACGATGGCCGCCGTCGGCTCGCCCCGCACGAACGCCCGCCCGGCCCGGGCCATCAGGGCGACCGCCTCCGGGGCCAGCACCACCTCCCCGCCGACGAACGCGAACACGCCCACCGGCGTCGTCACGCCCCTCCGGGCCAGCCACACCCGCAGCGTCCGCCGGGCCGTCGCCAGCCGGGACTCGACCGTCCCGGTCGGGCAGCCGAGCCGCCGCCCGGCCTCGGCCGCCGTCAGCCCTTCGAGGTAGCACAGGACCACCGCCCGCCGCAGCCGGTCGGGCAGCCGGTCGATCTCGGCGTCGAGCAGGGCCGCCACCTCGGACACGGCTAGCGGGTCGGCGACGGACGGGCCGGGGACATCCCCGACGAGTGGCTTCGCCACTCGTCTTCGACTGGCCGCCCGGGCAGAGATTCGCACGGCGACCCGATGGAGCCACGCCGGCAGGGCCGCCCCGCGGCCGACGCCCCCCGCCTTGCGGGCGAGGACCAGGAACGTCGCCTGGAAGGCGTCCTCGGCGTCCTGATAATGCCCGAGCGACCGCCGGCAGGCGGACAGGACCATCCCGCCGTGCCGCCAAACGAGTAATTCAAACGCGGCCTCGTCCCGGTCCCGGACGAACCGGGCCAACAGATCGACATCCGAACAGGTATCGCCCGGCGGGTCGGCCCGCCGGAGCCTGCGAACGACCTGCGACAGCCACGGCCCGGGCATCGTCCCCTCCGCCCGCCAGTATAAGTGCCCGGCCGTCTCGGGGGCCTGCGCGGATTCGGCGAAAAATCCGCCGAAAACGATTTGACACGGCCCCACGGGAATGTATGGAGTATTTGTATAGATAGGTTCACCAGTTCAGGTAAGCCGTCTGTGTGTCCGTAGTGGGAGGGTGGGCGATGTCCGTGACCGGGTCCGGCAACGGCCGAGACGCACGGAACTGGCTGACCGACAACGGGTTGTGGAACCGTCCGTGGCCGGGTGGTGCGACCGCCGGCGGCGAGACGGCCGCCGAACCTGAATCGGCGATAGGGCTTGCGGCCGACCGACCGGATTACGGCGGGAGAGGGGGGGAGGGGGGTGGGTTGAACGGCTCCCGCCGATCGGCGACAATAGCAGCCCGCCACCACCCGCACCCGCACGGGCCCGTCCCGATGAGCCTGTCCCGCCTCGTCTTGGTGGCCGTCGTTGTCTCCGCCGGGACCGCCCGGGCGGCCGAGCCGGTCGACGCCGAGTTCTTCGAGCGGAAGGTCCGGCCGGTGCTGGTGCAGCACTGCCAGGGGTGCCACGGGGCCGCCAAGCAGAAGGGGGGCTTGCGGCTGCTGTCCCGGGCCGACGCCCTGAAGGGGGGCGACACGGGCCCGGCCCTGGTCGCCGGCGACACCGACAAGAGCCTGTTGGTCCAGTTGGTCCGGTACGACGGCGACATCAAGATGCCGCCGAAGGGGAAGCTCCCGGCCGAGGACATCGCCGCCCTGACGGCGTGGGTCAAGGGCGGGGCCCCGTGGCCGGACGCCGCCGCTCAGGCAAGCGGGGGGCATAAGCCCCCTGTCGGCGAGGCGGTGGACGTGGTCGCCCGGGCCAAGACGCACTGGTCGTTCCAGCCGGTCAAGCGGCCCCCTGTGCCGGAAATCCGCAATCCGCAATCCGCAATCCACAATCCCATCGATGGGTTGCTGCTCGCCAAGCTCCAGCCGGCCGGCCTGACCTTCGCCCCGCCGGCCGACAAGCGGACGCTCCTGCGGCGGGTGACGTATGACCTGATCGGGCTGCCGCCGACGCCGGGGGAGATCGAGGCGTTCCTGGCCGACGACTCGCCCGACGCCTACGAGAAGGTGGTCAACCGGCTCCTGGCCTCGCCCCACTACGGCGAGCGGTGGGGCCGGCACTGGCTCGACCTGGTGCGGTACGCCGAGACCTGCGGCCACGAGTTCGACTTCGAGATTCCCGGGGCGTGGCGGTATCGGGACTACGTCATCCGGGCGTTCAACGCCGACCTGCCGTACGACCGGTTCCTGACCGAACACCTGGCCGGCGACCTGCTGCCGACGCCCCGGCGGGACCCGGCCGGCGGGGCGAACGAGTCGGTCGCGGCCACCGGGTTCTGGTTCTTCCACGAGGCCCTGCACTCGCCGGTGGACGTTCGGAAGGACCAGGCCGACCGGATCGACAACCAGATCGACGTGTTCGGCAAGGCAGTTCTGGGGCTGACGGTGGCCTGTGCCCGGTGCCACGACCACAAGTTCGACGCCATCAGCACCCGGGACTACTACTCGCTGTTCAGCGTGCTGGGGAGTTCCCGATACGCCCGGACGGACGTGGCCGACCCGGCCCCGACGGCGAAGCTGCTGGACGAGCTGAAGGCGGCCCGGGCGGAGCCGGACGCGGTTTCGGCGAGCGGGGGGCGTCAGCCCCCTGATTCTTCTGGGCATCAGGGGGCTG
>JAIEQN010000309.1 GCA_019747685.1 Gemmataceae bacterium | reverse complement strand
GCTCGTCCTCATGCCGCCGGGTTACAACACCGAGACGCCGGGGGCTAGATGTCTTCAACACGGCAAATCCATCTCTAGCACGAACTCGAGGTCGGGCGGCACGTGTGCGGTTTCGCCCGGATTGCGGCGGCGTGAGAGGACGACATCATTTACGGTCGGCTTGGCCTTCTTCGTCCATTCCGCGAAGTCCGAGGACGACACTAACCGGACGCCGGCCAGGTCGATACGCCCCTCTTTGAGGTGCGGGATCGTCACATACGGGCAGCCCGAGTCAGCCGCCGGCGGTGTCTTGTGAACGCAGTCGATCAGGGCCACCCCAGCCTCGCGTAACGTCACTGGCCGCCACTCACTCCCCATTCGAGAGGCCCTCCAGGGCGGCCCGGATGGCGGTGTCGAGCGTGGCCGCCTCCCGCATCTGGGCGTCCAGCCCGGCCACCAGCCGCGGGCACAGTTCGTCGAACGGCTCGCCCTCGCCGTCGCTCGCCGCGCGGCCGACGTACCGGCCCGGCGTCAGGGCGTACCCGTGCCCCCGCACCTCGTCCCGCGACGCCACCCGGCAGAACCCCGGCTCCTCGGCCGGCACCCCCGCCCGCCGGAACTGCCGGTACGCCCCGGCCAGCTTCTCCACCTCCGCCGCCGACAGTTCCCGCTGCGTCCGGCTGCCGGGGATCAGCGCCCCGAGCTTCCGCCCGTCCAGGAACAGGGCCTCGCCGGCCCGCTTGCGGAACCCGCCGGTGCCGCCCCGGTTCTTCGCCAGGAACCACAGGCAGCACGGAATCTGCGTGTTGGCGAACTTGCCCGGACAGCTGCACCACGCAATCCACGAGGTCGGCATCGACCAGTGCCTTGCGGACCGCCGGCCGGGCCGTCTCGCCGTTCGACAGCTCGCCGGTGGCCATCACGAACCCGGCCGTCCTGGTCGGGCTCAGGTGGTGGAGGGAGTGGAACATCCACATCGTGTTGGCGTTGCGGGGCGACAGCGGCAGCCGCTCCTTGCCGACGGCCAGCCGCGGGTCGTCGGCGACGATGCGGTCGGCCCCCAGCCGGCCGCGCTCTTGCTCCCGTCGTTGAACGGCGGGTTGGCCAGGATGATGTCGGCCTTGAGCGTCGGGTGCTGGTCGTTGAAGTAGCTGTTGCCGAGCTTGATCCTGTTGGTTTCCAGCCCGTGGATGAACAGGTTCATCCGGGAGTACCGCCAGGTGAAGTCCTTCGACTCCTGGCCGTAGCAGGAGAGGTTGCGGTCGTGGCCGGGGGCGCGGTCTGCCTCGACGAACATCCCGCCGGGCCCGCAGCACGGGTCGTACACCCGCCCGGTCTTGGGTTCGGGCATGGCCACCAGCACCCGGACGATGCTTCCCGGGGTGAAGTACTCGCCGCCCGGCTTCCCCTCGCTGTTGGCGAACCGGCCGATGAAGTACTCGTAGACCGCGCCGAGCATGTCGGCCCCGTTGTGGTCCCGCTCGAACGCCTCCCGGGCGAACAGGCCGATGAGGCCCCGCAGGTGCTCCAGGTCCATGTTCGACCCGGCGTACATGCGGGGGAGCAGCCCGCGGAGTTCGGCCGGGTAGGCGGCTTCGAGGGCGTCGAACAGGGTGTCGAGGTGGGCCTTGATGTCGTCCCGGCGGGCGGCCGCGACCACGTTCGCCCACCGGGCCGGCTCGGTGACGATGACCGCCCCGCGGGACCGGTACTCGTCCGGGTCGGCCAGGACGGCGGCCCGGTGGGCGGGGCTGGCGGTGTGGTAGTCGGTGGCCGGGTCGTCCATCAGCCGTTCGAGTTCGGCCCGGCGGCGGTCGTACCGCAGCGACAGGAAGCGGAGGAAGGTGATCGGCAGGACGTACCGCTTATAGTCGGCCGGTTCGATAGAGCCGCGGAGGTGGACGGCGGCCTCCCACAGGCCGGCGAGCAGGTCGCGGTGGTCGGAGCCGGGGGCCGGGGCGGCGGGGGTTGGGGCTGGGTGACGGGCGCAGGCCATGCGGGCGGGTCCGGGGCCGGGGGTGCGGTGGGCAAGTATACCCGTCGGTTCGGCCGCGTGGGAGGGCCACTTATCGGGGCCGGGCGAGGTGTTCGAGCCGGCGGGCGGCGAGTTCGGGGGCGTCCGGGCCGTCGTCCGCCGACCCCAGCGGGGACTCGCGGAGTTGATCGACTAACATCCGGGTCCCGGGGGTGTCACGGAACCGGACCTGCCCCGCCCGAAGTCGGTGCCCGGCCGGCGAACCCGGGCGACCTTGTTGGCCGTGCTCCGGATGCTCTGGAGGGGTACGACCCGGCCCGCCCGGCGGATCGCGTCCCGGACGGCGTCGGCCAGGAGGCCGAGCCCGTCGTTGTCCTCCTCCGCCAGCTCGTCGGGCGGCCCGAACCCGCTCAGGGCCGGCAGGTCCAGCGCACGATCGACCATCTCGGGGACCGGCTCCCGGGCCGGCACCGACTCCGCCCACAGGTAGCCGTGGCGGGACAGCCCGAGCCGGAGGTGGGGCCTGGCCAGGGCCCCCCAGGCAGCACCACCCCCCCCCGCCCCTCACCCCGGAGGTTCCGGGGTGC
>JAIEQN010000216.1 GCA_019747685.1 Gemmataceae bacterium | reverse complement strand
CGGTGGGGGCGGCGCGACCGGTCGGGTCCCGGGCAGCCCGGCGTCGAGCCGCCGCACCCACGCCCTTAGGTGGTCGGCCCGCAGCCCCGGCTCCTTCGCCCGCAGCACCGCCGCCACCCCGGCGAAGTAGGCCGCCGCGTTCGACGACCCGGCCGACTCCTCGCCGTTCGTGAACCGGGCGACCGACACCGGCATCACCACGTCCGGCTTGACCCGGCCGTCGGCCGTCGGCCCGAGCGCCGACGCCCGGTTGCCGTCGCCGACGGCCAGCACGCCGGCGTGGTCGGCCGGCGGGTAGACCTCGCCCCCCGTGGTCGCGTCGAGCAGTTCGACCGGCTGGGTCATCTTGCCGGTGGCCGGGTCGGGAAAGGGCGTGTCCTTCGCGGCGGTCACCAGGATACGGAGCCGGTCCCGGGGGCCGAACGCCCCACCGGTCGCCTTCACCCGGATGCGGTACTCGCTCCCGGCCGCGACGGCCGGCAGGTCGGTCAGCACCACCCGCTCCCGGGGGTTCTTCGACTCGCCCTCGCCGGCGACCTTACCGGCCGGCACCTGCCGCAGCTTGCTTTCACCGACGACCTTCCCGGCCGCGTCCTCGACGATCAGGTCCAGGTCTTTGTCCGTCCCGGCGTCTTCGGCGTCTCGGTAGTCGTTCCAGGTCAGGGTGACGGTGACGGCGGCCTCGTCGAACCGGTTGGCCAGCCGGAGGGCGGTCGGCAGCGGGGTGCCGGTGAAGAAGACGAAGCCGTCGTCCCGGACCGCGACCGGGCCGTTGTACACCCGGCCGCCGGTGTTCCCGGCCGCGTTCACCCAGATCACCCCGGCGGCGACGGCGTCATCGACCGCCGCAGCCAGCGGCCCCCGGCCGTCGTAGTTCCCGGCCCCCTCGAAGGTGCCGCAGAAGAGGATGATGTCGGCCTTCTGCTCGACGGCGAACCGGACGGCCCGGCGGAACATGGTCGGGCCGTTGGCGTTGAGCAGGAGGAACCGCGGGCCGGCCGGGTCGTTCCCGGCCATCGCCCAGACCAACTGGGCCATGACCCGCCCGTGCGGGTCGGCCGGGTCGGGCGGCTTGGCGAAGTCCGGGTCGCCGAGGTTGTTCCGGCGGACGAAGTCGCGGTCGTAGTGCTCGACCAGCACGGCCGTCGACGGCAGGTACGGGCGCTTCCCGTCGAACCCGGCGAAGCCGGAGTCGAGGACGGCGACGGTGACGTTTTGGACGTTGGGAATGGCGGCGTAATCGGGTAACAGACCGAGTTGCCGGCGGACGGCGTCGGCGTTGACCGGTCGGGCGACCCCGGCCGGCGGCGGGGCGGCCGCCGCAGGGAGCACGAGCAGGCCGACGAGAAGAGCCAGGGTGCGGGGCATGGGTGTTCGGGGCACGGGCAGGAATGCCCGTGCCACCGGGCCTTGTGATTCGGTGGCACGGGCATTCCTGCCCGCATGGGCCATCACCAGTAGCAGCCGTAGCCGAACCCGCCGTACCCGTAGTAGCTGACGTTGCCCCACGCCGGGTAGGCGAGCCCGTAGTAGGCCGGGTAGGTGGCGATCGAGAAGGAGAACCCGGGCTGGTAGAACCCGCCGTACCGGTAGCCGCCCCAGCCGCCGTAGTACGGCCGGTAGAAGCCGGGGTAGCCGTAGCCGTAGCCGTAACCATAACCCCACCCGCCGCGGTAGCGGTGGGCGGCGGCCGGGGATTCGCGGTCGAGTTCGGTGCCGGTGGTGGGGGCGGCCGCGGCCGCCGGGACGGCCGGCTTCGGGCCGACCTCCCGGTCGAGTTCGTCGGCCCGGGTAACGGCCCCGAGCCCGAGCAGGGCCAGGCCGCAGAGCGCGGTGCGGATCATGCGAGGAACCTCCTGGGGCGACGAACCCGCGGCCGGGGCGTGATCGGCCGGGACGGCCGCCCACCGGGGAACGCACGGGTCGGGCCGACTTGCGCGGCCGGGGCGGTCCGCCGACGGTCAAGCCCCCGGCATTGTAGGTGCATGATCGGGCCGGGGTCGGCTGGAGGTGAAAAAATTCGGCCGACCCCAGGCTCACGGGGTGAGAGCCGGGTTGGGGTCGGTGCGAACGGCCTGTGCCCGGGCCGGAAGTCGGTAGCGAACGGGATTCACCCCGGGGAAAAACGCCTGCGCGTGCGGTACGGACGCGACCGGCGTGGTACGTTGTTGTCGTCGCATAACATTCGGCAGCCGGTCGAACGGTCTCGACCATCCTCCGCCCGGGATGCTCGATGGGTACAGGTTCCACGCCGCAGCCCGGCCCCGACCCCGCCCTGACCCTCGCCGCCCTCTACGCCATCGCCGGGCTGGCGGCGATCGGGGCCGCCGGGGGCGGCATCCCGAACGAGTTCTGGCCGCCGGCCGGGGTCGCCCTGGGAGGGGTGGTCCGGTGGGGGGTGCGGGCCTGGCCGGGGGTGACGGTCGGGGCGGTGGCGGTCGAGGGCTTGGTCGTCGGACCCGGGTGGGCGGCGGTGGCGATCGCCGCCGGGCTGACCGCAGGGGCCGCCCTGGGGGCCTATCTGGTCCAGCGGCTGGGC
>JAIEQN010000961.1 GCA_019747685.1 Gemmataceae bacterium | reverse complement strand
TGGGCGGCCAGCAGGGTCTCGACCGCCCGCCGGAGGGCGGGGTCGCCGCCGCACTCCCGGTCCAGCAGGGCCGCCCGGGCGGCCGGGTCGGACACCTCGATCGCCCGGAGGAACAGGTCGTTGGCCCGGGGGTTCCACTCGGCCATGTCGGCACCTGGGGTGGGGCGGTGGGACTCGCTCCCCCCACTTGGCGTAAACCGGGTCCGAGTTGCACGCAAAAAATCCGGAAATCGCCGGGCGTCGCTCTGACGGTGTTTCTTCCGGTCGGGTGATATGGTTCGGGCGTGGGGTGGCGCGGGCGCCCGGAACCAATGAGAGCCGGGCGGTCAGTTCAGCCCGAGGGCCTTCCGCCGCCAGTCCCGGAGCTTGTCGGCCGGGATGTCCTTGTCGGCCGCGTCCCACCCCGCCGTCACCCGCTTCAGCCCCTCCGCCGGCGGGACCTCGCCGGCCGCCACCCGCCGCAGCTCCCCCGCCAGGGCCGCCGTCAGGGCCGGCTCGTCCGGCGTCCGCAGCCCGAACGTCGGGTTCCGCACCCCCTTGCCGACGGACGCCCGCACCGCGTCCTGCAGGGCCTTCGTCCGGGCGTCGTCGAACCCGTACCCGTACCACGCCGCCATGCGGTCCCGGTCCAGGTGCAGGTCCCGGAACGGGCCGTACCCGGCGGCCACCAGCTCCAGGCTCCGGGTCGGCCCGCCTAGCTCGGCCAACAGGTCCCAGGCCGCCTCCGGGTGGGCGGCGTCGGCCCGCACCACCCCCAGCCACCCGCCGGCCAGGTGCGGGACGTAGTTCGACCCGGCCGGCGCCCGCTTCCCGGTCGCCGGGTCGATGTAGCTGCGGGTGCCCGGCAGCGGGGCCACCCCGTACCGCCCCAGGTCCTTCCCGGCTGCCGCCCGCAGCCGGTGCAGGTCGTGCAGCGACACCACCGCCAGCGCCGCCCGGCCGGCGGTCAGTGCCGCGACTGGGTCGGGGTCGCCGCCGGCCGGCAAGCCGCCCCGGGCCTTCAGGCCCGCCAGCCACTCGGCCGCCGGGCCGAACCCGGCCGTCGGGCTGTCCAGCCGGGGCCGGCCGTCGTCCGCCCGGAACTGGAACCCACCCACCTCCTGCCGGGCCGCGTCGTCCCTCCGGCCGGCCTCCCGGGCGGTCGACTCGCCCCCGGCCGGCCGGTCGTAGCAGGCCGCCACCCGGGAGAGGAAGGTGACGAGCTGGTACGGGTCGGCCGGCAGGGCGGGGAGGCTCGGGGCCTTGTCCTTGTCGGCGAAGAAGGCCGCCAGGTCGGCGTAATCCTCCCAGGTGGTCGGAGGGCCGGGCGATCGGCCGAACTTCCCCTCGAACTCCTTCCGGGTCGTCGGGTCGGCCAGCCGATCCGAGCGGTAGAGGACCAGTTCTGCGGCCCCGGCCACCGGCAGGGCGAACACCCGCCCGCCCCAGCCGGCATACGATTCGCCCCGGAAGGTGGAGATCACCCCCGACCACTGGTACGGGTGTCCGGGTTCCTTAAGGGCCGGCGGGATCGGCCGCAGCTCGCCCCGGTCGGCCAGCCCCCCGACGGCCGCGAACGGGACCACGCCCACGTCGGCCCCGGCTGGGAGGGTGCCGGCCGCCGCACCGGCAACCACCTCCAGCGCCGCCCCGGTCCGGGCCGCCCAGACCCGGGCGAGCGGGGTCAGGAGTTCGGCCAGCCGGGGGTCGGGGCAGGAGAACCGGACGACCGCCCCGGCGAACGGCCCGGGCGGGGGGGCGGAGGCGGGGTCGTCGGCCGGGTTGCACCCGCCGGCGAGAACCAGGCCGGCCGCGGCGAGGAGTGCCAGGGGGAAAAGCTGTCGGGGAAATCGGCTTCCCGGCCGGGAACCGGAATTCCTGAAAGTACCCTGTTGCATCGCCCGAACGCTCCTGGCTATGATGACCCGATGAAGTTGCCCGCGGATGACTCGCCCGGGTAGACGGTATCCATACGGCCGGGACCGCCGACCGGCCCACGAACCGCCGCCCGGACGGGATGCCGACAGCCGGCGGGGCCGACTGCCCCGGCCGGGGTTTTTCGACTCGCCCGACCCGGTTCCGGATTCCAGGGGCCGACCGGCCCCTCGCCCTGCCCGGCCGCTCGCCGGGCCATACCACGACGAAGGCGGACACATCATGAAGGTGAGTTTGGTCGTCGCGTCGGGGGTCCACCAGGGCCGGGTGATCGCCATCGTCGGCCCCCAGTTCCTGATCGGCCGGGACCCCGAGTGCCAGCTCCGGCCGGCCAGCCAGGCGGTCAGCAAGCGGCACTGCGCCGTCGTCGTCCGCGACGGGGAGGTGTTCCTGAAGGACTACGGGAGCACCAACGGGACGGTCCTCAACGACGTGATCGTCCAAGACGAGGAGCGGCCGCTTTCGAACAACGACTCGGTCAAGATCGGCCCGCTCGACTTCACCGTCCGGATCGAGCCGGCGGCGGTCAAGCCGGACGGCACCCCGCTGCCGGACCTGAACCCGGAGACGGCCGCCGCCCTGGCCGCGGTCAAGGCCGCCGCCGGCCCCCGCCCGGCCGCCG
>JAIEQN010000132.1 GCA_019747685.1 Gemmataceae bacterium | reverse complement strand
CGCCGGCCCGGTCGGCCGGGGCCGACGCCGCCGCCCTGTACCTCCGGGCGTTCGACGGCGAGCTGACCCACGGGGCCGGGCCGGACGCCCGCCGGCGGGCCATCCTCGGCGACCTCGCCGCCGTGTTCGGGTGCGGGCCGACCGCCCCGGCCGGGGGCGTCGTCACCGCCGGGCTGTTCACCCAGTCCCCCGACCCGGACGCGAGCCTGCCGTCCCCGTCGGCCGCCCTGCTGGCGGTCCGGGCGGCCCGCGAAGCCGTGGCCGCCGACCCGAACGACGCGGCCGCCCAGCTCCGGCTCGGGCAGGCGTACTTCGGGCTGTCCTACGCCACCCGCGAGCACGGCTGGGCCGACGCCTTCCGCCCGCTCGCCCAGCTCCGCCACGTCCAGGCGGTCTTCGCCCTCGAGCGGGCCGCCGCCCTCGACCCGGACCGGCCGGACGCCCGCGGCCTCCTGGTCCGGTCCTACGCCGACCGGCGGATGCTCGACGCCGCCCTGCCCCATCTGAAGGAGCAACTGCGGGCCGCCCGGAAGGACCCGGCCGCCGACCCCCGCGAGCTGGCCGAGTTCGTCGCCGCCTTCGAAGCCGACGTCCAGGACCGGCGGAACGAGTTCGTCCTGCGGGCCCCCGGGTCGGCGGCCAACCCGGTCGGCCGGGCCCGGGCGGCGCTCGAACTCGGGCTGGCCCGGGCCGCCCTGGACGAGGTCCTGCTCGTCTCCGACGCCGTCCAGTTCGGGGCCGACGGGGCGCGGGCGGAGTTGGAACTCCTCCTGATGCTCGGGCGGACCGCCCGGGCGGCCGAGGAGCTGGAGTCCGAGGGGGTGCGGGCGGCGGCCGACCGACTCGGGGCGTTCGAGCTGCCCGGGTCGCGGCGGCCGGGGCTGCCCCGGGTCTACCGGCTGCCGGCGTACCACTGGTTCCGGTTCCTGGCGGCCGCCGGGAACGGGCGGTACGCCGACGCCGACGCCGAGCTGGCGGCGATCGACGCCCGGCTGGCCGGTCGGATCGCCGAGCGGGGGCAGGTGACCGGCCGGGGGGTGGCCTTCCTGGCCGGGATCGGGGCCGGGCTGGGGGCCGCCCCGGGGACGTGGCCGTCCCAGGTCCTGATCGGGACCGACCGGGACCAGCTCGCCCGGGTGATCGTCGACGAGGACCGGGCCGACACCCAGGTCCGGGCGGACATCAAGGCCCTGGCCGGGCTGATGGCGGCCGAGCGGGGCGAGATCGGCCGGGCCGAGGCCCTGTTCCGGGAGGCCCTGCAACTCGGGGCGGGCGGGTTCGCCGCCGAGCCGGTCTGCCGGGGGTATCTCGGGTGGATCGCGGCGGCGCGGGGGGGGTGAACGGCCGCCCGGGCGTCGATCCGACGGAGATTTGTTCGGCCGCGACCGGATGTGTCAGGCCGCAAACCGATTCGTCAGGCGCGGGGTGTGTGTCCGGGCCAGAACCATTCCGGCCCCGGGTCACAGCCCGGCCAGCCGGCGGTGCTCGGCCGCCTCGTCGGGCCGGCCGACCGACTGGAGGTAGTCGGCCAGCGCCCGGTGGGCGGCGGCGTGGGTGGGGTTCGCCTCGACCACCTTCCGCCACCACCCGGCGGCCTCGGCCGGGTGGCCCATCTCCACCAGGAGCTGGCCGAGCTGATATTGCAACTCCGGGTCGTTCGGCCGGGCCGGGATGTGGCGGTTGGCCAGGTCGTAGTACCGCTGGAGCAGGTCGTCCAGTTCGAGCATCCGGGCCTTGGCCTCGGCCGCCTCGGCGTCCCGCCCCTGCGTCACCAGCGCCTGGTGCAACAGGAGCACCGCCTGCCGGTTCTTCGGGCTGAGTTCGAGCACCCGCCGGGCGTACCGCTCGGCCTCGGCCGGGCGGTCGGCCTCCAGGTCGAGCCGGGCGCGGCCGACCAGGGCCGGGACGTGGTCCGGGTCGGCCGCCAGCACCCCGTCCAAGAGCCCCCGGGCCTCATCGTCCCACCGCTCCTTGCCCAGGGCGAACGCCAGGTAGACGGCTACCTCCGGGTCGTCCGGCCGCTCGGCCCGGACCCGGCGGAGGTGCGGCAGGGCGTCCCCGGCCCGGCCGACCTCCAAGAGGGCCAGGGCCAGCCGGAGCCGGTCGGCCGACCGGTCCGGGTCGAGCCGGACGGTCTCCTCGAACTCGTCGGCCGCCCGCCCGAACACCCGCACCTGGTTCCACACCTGACCCCGGAGCGAGTGCAGGACCGGCGAGTCCGGGTCGAGCTTCTGCCAGGCGTCGAGCAGGGCCACGCACTCGGTCAGCCGGAGCCGCCGGAGGTACGCCCGGGCCAGGGCCTCGTAGATCAGCCGGGCCTGCGGGTGGCCGGCCCGGGCCTTCGCGGCCATCCCCTCCTCCACCGCCCCGGCGGTCCCGGTCTCGATCCGCAGCAGGGCCCATTCGAACAGGGTGTCGTCGGCCGGCGGGTCCTCGCGGCGCTGGCACTCGTACAGGTGCCGGCCGGCGGCCTCCAGGTCGCCGGACTGGCGGGCGGCCCGGGCGGCGAGCCGGTGGACCTCGGGCGAGTCC
>JAIEQN010000810.1 GCA_019747685.1 Gemmataceae bacterium | reverse complement strand
AAGCTCATCCGCAACTCGGTCGGGATGTCCTTCGTCCGGGTCCCGGCCGGGTCGTTCCGGATGGGGTCCGGGGCGTCCGAGCCCGGCCACCGCGAGCACGAGGGGCCGGCCCACGAGGTCAAGATCACCCACCCCTTCTACCCGTCCGCCTGCCCGGTCACCCAGTTCCAGTACGAGAAGGTGACCGGCAAGAACCCGGCCAAGTACGTCAAGGCCCGGGGCGGCGGCCCGGACCACCCGGCCGAGATGGTCAGCTGGAAGGAGGCCGAGGCGTTCTGCCGGCTCCTGGCCGAGCTGCCCGACGAGGCCGCCCACAACCGCAGCTACCGGCTGCCGACCGAGGCCGAGTGGGAGTACGCCTGCCGGGCCGGGACCGAGACCCCGTACTCGTGCGGCGAGACCTTCGCCGGCAAGGACGGGGTGTTCGCCACCGCCGGCGGGAAGTACGGCGGCAAGATGACCGCCCCGGCCGGGTCGCACCCGGCCAACCTGTGGGGCCTGCACGACCTGCACGGCAACGTCTGGGAGTGGGTGAAGGACTGGTACGAGGAGTACTACTATTTCGACAGCCCGCCGGCCGACCCGCCGGGGCCGGTCCACGGGACGCTGCGGGTCGTCCGGGGCGGGTGCTGGAACAGCCCGCCGGCCGACTGTCGGAGCGCCTCGCGTCGGCCGCTGTCGCCGGACACCCACAGTGACGCCGTCGGCTTCCGGGTGGTGATGGTCGTGGGTTAGGTCGATTCGTTCGGCCGGGGGGCACACCCACCCCCCTCCCCCCCTGTTTCTTTCACGCCCGCGGCCGTCCGCCGTAAACCCAATCGGCTCGACCGGTTGGACCGCCGTAAGGCCGGTCCGGAGCACGACCACCCTGTCACGCTCGCCCTCGCCGGGACGCCGAACCGGTGGACCCTGGAGGGTTTCCGCCGACCGAAGGGCAATGCCGGTGGCGGTCATGCTCGGTCCTCCCCGGTCGTCCGGCCCGCCCTCGCGGCGAACCACACGCCTTTTTTTACTATACTTTTGCCTAGTATACTAGCTCGGTTGGGAGCCACTCGGCCGGAGTGGTAGGTGGCACCCCGTCGGTCTGCTCATATTTTGACTTAACAATATTAGATTAAATATTTGAAATTGGCCTGGCCGGTAGTCATACTACATCTACTATTTATCGCCAGGACTCAAATTTCGATTGCCAACCAGAACTCCAACGACGGAGGCGGCTTGTTTCTGCTGTTCCGTGGATTCCGTGTCTGGCCATGATCGGCGGTTCCCTTATCAAGGAGGGGGTGTTCTGCTGTGGTTAGTCCGCCACCCCTCTCACCGCCCGAGGAACTGCCGTGTTCGAGAACGTAAAGAGGGCCGTAATCCGCGCCTAGCCGCCGACCTGGTCGTCGTCGAGGTTCGTCTTGTGTTCGAGAACGTAAAGAGGGCCGTAATCCGCGCCACCCGCCGGTTCGCCCACCTCGCCGCCCAGCCGCCGGCAACCCGCCCGATCACCCGCGTCCGGTTGGGGCTGGACGCCCTGCTGGAGGCACGGGAGGTACCGGCTACCCTGGTGTGGACCGGGGGCGGGTCTACAACCAGCTACTACGACGACCCGAACTGGACGGTCGAGGTGAGCGGGGCGCTGACCACCACCCACCGGGAGCCGCAGCCCGGGGACGACTTGGTGTTCCGGGCCAGTAGCGGCGGGTCGAACAAGTGGTGTACCGGGATGGCCTACACCTACTTCGCCGGCGGCGGATCGGGCGGCGGTGGCGGGCCCGGCCCCGGGGGCGGAGTCGGGGGCGAGGTCGGGCCGGTCCGGTCGATCCGCCTCGTCCAGGGGTACACCGGGCACTTGGTGTTCGACCTGGACCAGCAGGTGCAGACGCTAGAGCTGGCCGCGCCCGGGGCGATCGACCAGCCGTACGGGCTGCTCGGACACACCGAGCTGACGGTGACCAACTCCCTGACCTGGACCCAGGGCACCCTGAACAGCACCGCCAACCCGTCGGTCACCCGCATAACCGGCGGGACGGCGACCATCACCCCGGGGGCCGGGAACACCCTCCAGACCGCCGACCTGATCAGCTTCGAGGGCACAGTTAGCGCCGTGATCTCGACCGGAACCCTCCAGTTCACCACCGCCCGGAGCATCGTCGTTACCGGTTCGAGCGACGTGTCGGCACGGAACTTGACGGTCACCGGGGGCGTGCCGCCGCTCAACCCGTTCAACCTTCCCCTGGTGGGGGGCATGTCCCAGACGTTCAAGATGTACGAGGTGGACTCGGCCGCGGGGCTGCTGGTGGACGGCGGGACGGCCCACATCGAAGGCGGCGGCCGCGTTCAGTTCACCGGCACCGTTCCGGGGTTCGCCAATCCGATGGAGGAGTCGGACGCGGCGGCGGTCGTCACCGGCGGGGCCTTGGTGATCGAGAACGGAACGAGACTGGTGACCGGGCGCAAGCAGGTGATGGTCTTAGAGCTTGTCCAAAATGGGGTCGGCGATAGCCTGTCGTGATGAGCAGGAAGCCCTACCCGACGGACCTGAC
>JAIEQN010000251.1 GCA_019747685.1 Gemmataceae bacterium | reverse complement strand
CGGCGCTTGTCCCCCACCCCCTCCCCCCCCCCCCCCCCGCCCCCCCGGGGGGTGGAGTCTGCGTAACTCTCGCACGTCCGTGACCCACCCCGGCACCGCCTCCGGGTCGCAGACCAGCACCAGCCGCAACCCGTCCTTCACCAGCCGTCCGAGCAGGTCGGCCACCCCCGCCCGGCCGGCCGCGTCCACCCCGAGGAACGGGTCGTCGAGGATCAGCAGCTCGGGCCGGGTCAGCAGCGCCCGGGCGATCCGCGCCCGCCGGGCCTGGCCGTTGGACAGCTTGATGAACGACGTGGCTAGTCGGTCCGCCACACCGAGCCGGGCCGCCGCATCGCCCACCTCATTATCCGTGGCGGTCGTGCCGGCCCGCAAGAACTGGTCGAGGGTCAGTGGCTCGGCGGCGTCGGCGAACTCGAAGCGTTGCTGATAGTAGTGCCCGGTGTAGGAGAACAGCCGGCTGTTCTCGGCGAACCCGACGTGCCGAATCACCTCGGACGGGTACGCCGCCCCGACCCGGCCGACCAGCGGCCAGTCAATCGTCCCCGACCGCAGCGGCAGCCTACCGAGGAGGACTTCGGCCAGCGTCGTTTTGCCCGAGCCGGTCGGGCCGACCACCGCCCAGGTTTCGCCCTCGCGGATCGTCCACGACAGGTTGTCGAGGATGACGGGGCCGCCCGGCCGGGCCACCGTCACGTGGTCGAGAACCACCAGCGGCTCGGTCATGCCGGCGGCCCGAGGAGTTCGGCCGCCCCTTCGGACAGGAGCATCGCGGCCAGTTCCTGCCCGACGGCCAGCGGGGTGTCGGCCGGGCCGGTGTGGGTCGCCACCACCTTCCGCCGGCCGTCCTGGGAGAGGACCATCCCCCGCACCGTTAACACCCCGTCGGCGACCTTCGACGTGGCCCCGATCGGCACCAGGCAGCCGCCCCCGAGGGCGTACAGCATCGCCCGCTCGGCCCGGACCCGCTGGAACGTCGGCACGTCGAGCAACGCCCCGGCCAGGTGGGCCGTGTCAGCGTCGTCGGCCCGGCACTCCAGCCCGATCGCCCCCTGCCCCACCGCCGGCAGCATCCAGACCGGGTCGAGGACTTCCGTGACCCGGTCGGCCAGCCCGAGCCGGGCCAGCCCGGCCTCGGCCAGGATGACCGCGTCCAGGCCCTGCTCGGCCAGCTTCCGCAGCCGGGTCTCGACGTTCCCGCGGAGGTCGATGAGGTGGAGGTCCGGCCGGCGGTTGAGCAGCATCGCCCGCCGGCGGAGGCTGCTGGTGCCGACCGTGGCCCCGTCCGGCAGGTCGTCGAACCGGCGGTGCTTCAGCGACACGAACGCATCACCCGTCGGCCCACGGGGCGGCACCGCGACCAGCTCCAGCCCCGGCTCCGGGACCGTGGGCAGGTCCTTCAGGCTATGCACCGCGACATCGGCCCGGTGCTCCCGGAGGGCCGTCTGGATGGCCCGGGTGAACACCCCGAACCCGCCCATCGCCGCCAGGGCCGTCGCCTGGTCGCGGTCGCCGTGCGTCTCGATGACCGTTAGCTCGACCGGCCGCGGGGCGGCCACCGGCCGCAAGCGGTCGGCGACGTACTCGGCCTGCCACCGGGCCAGCGGGCTGCCGCGGGTGCCGAGTCGGAGTACGGGCCGTGTCACCTTCGCCTGCCCATCATTGGTTCCGGTCGCCTGCCCCACCCCACATCCGAACCAAATCACCCGACCGGAAGAAACAGCATTAGACCGACGCCCGGTTCGCCCGCAACCGTTCCCGCAACAAGCCGGCGGTCACCGTCCGGTGGGCCCGGGCGGTTTCGAGCCGGGTCTTTTCGGCCGGGTCGTGGTCGGCCTTCTCCAGAGCGAACCACACCGGTCGCAGCCGGTCCGGGTCGTCGGCCGGGCGGGGGAACAGGTGCCAGTGCAGGTGCGGGACCTGGTTGCCGAGCAGCTCGTAATTCAGCTTGTGAGGGCGGAAGCAGGCGTCGATGGCTTCGGCCAGGGTCGCCATCTCGCCCAGGAACGCCGTCCGGGCCGCCCGCCCGAGGTGGCTCAACTCGGTGGCGTGGGCCTTCGACACCAGGACGCAGTAGCCGGTGTAGTACTGCCACGGGCCGAGGACGGCGACCGAGTGCGGGAACCGCCAGACCACGTCGGACTCCGGCCACCCGCGGGGGTCGGCCAGCTTCCGGCAGAACGGGCAGTCGGGGTCGGCCGCCATGACGACATGCTAAGGGAAGAACGGAAGAAGCCCAGGGACCGCGGTCCCTGGGCTTCGGGTCGATGGCCCGTGGGGCTAGAAGTCGCCCCCGCCGCCGAAGTCGCCGCCGCCGCCGAAGTCGCCGCCCCCGCCGTAGTCCCCACCGCCGTAGTCCCCGCCCCCGCCGGCGGAGGTGCCGCCGTCGAGGTTGCCGGCCCCGGTGTCGCCGCCGGCGGACCCGTCCCCGGCGTAGGCGTCGGACCCACCCCCGCCGAACATCCCGCCCCCGCCGCCGAAGAAGTTGTTGTACATCCACATCCCGGCCATCGACCCGAACAGCCCGCCCAT
>JAIEQN010000396.1 GCA_019747685.1 Gemmataceae bacterium | reverse complement strand
CGTCCCGCCCGGTGCCGAGGCCAAACCCGCCTCAACCCGTTGTGCGACAAAGGCCGCCATCGTCAACAGGCCCTAGCGTGCTGAACTTCCTGGCGGCCGAACTCGCCGCCGCCCCGCCGGCCGCACGGCCGTCGGTATTGCACTTCAACCCGTGGTGGTTCTCCGGCCAGGACCGGCTGCTCCAGGCGTTCCTCCAGCAGTTGGGGGCGGCCCTCAACCGGCCCGAGAAGGACAAGCCGCTCAAAAAGGCGTCCGCCCTGCTCGGCAAGCTGTCCGCCGTCCTCAAGCCGGCCGCCCTCATCCCGGTGGTCGGGGAGTACGCCAAGGCGGCCCAGGAGGCGGCGGCGTCCGGGGCCGACGCCGCCAAGCACCTTGCGGAGGCGATGGCGGCCGACCTGAACCAACTCCGGAAGGAGATCGACGACCTGCTCCGGCAGGCCCCGACCCGGATCGTGGTGGTGATGGACGACATCGACCGGCTGGCGGCCGGCGAGGTCGGCCAACTGTTCGCCATCCTGAAGGCGGTGGCCGACTTCCCGAACACGGTGTACGTCCTGGCCTACGACGAGCGGGTGGTCCGGAAGGCCGTCCGCACCGCCCTGGGGGTGAACGGGAGGACGTACCTGGAGAAGATCGTCCAGTTGCGGATCGACCTGCCGGCCCCCGACCCGACCGCCCTCCACCACCTGTTCCTCGAACAACTGGCCGAACTGGTCGCCGGCGACCGGCCGGCGTTGGACCCCAACTGCACCGACTTCTGGAACCTGTTCCACGCCGGGCTGAAGGACTTCCTCACCACCCCCCGGGCCGTCAAGCGGCTGATGAACGTCCTGCGGTTCGCCTACCCGCCGCTCCGGGGCGAGGTGTACTGGCCGGACCTGGTGGGGATCGCCTGCCTGACCGCCTTCGCCCCGGAGGTCGCCCGCACCGTCACCGCCCACCCGGGCCGGTTCGCCGGCACCACCGCCGACCGGGATGACCGGAAGGGGGCCGAGGCGTTCCACCGGGGGTGGCTCGGCCGGGTCGAAACGGCCGCCCGGACGCCGGTCGAGGGCGTGGTCCGGCGGCTGTTCCCCAAAGCCGACACGGCGTTAGGCGGCCCCAGCCACGGCCGGGACTGGGAGCCCCGCTGGCGGGCACGTCTACTGGTCCGGTCCGAGGCCCACTTCGACAAGTACTTTCGGCTGAGTATACCGGCCGGGGTGATGAGCGAGGTGGAGTGGCGGGAGGTGTTGGCCGACCTCCCGGACCGGGCGGCGTTCTCCAGGCGGCTGCTCGACGAGTGCGGGCGGGCCGGTCCGCACGGCCACCACAGCCGGGCGAAGGAAGCCCTGAACCGGCTCCTGGACTTCGTCCGGATCGAGGCCACCACCGAGCAGGCCGCCGGGGTGTTCGACGCCGTGCTGGCCGTGGGCGACGCACTCATGGCGACCGCCGACAAGGACGTGAACCTGCCGCTCATCGACAACAGCTTGCGGATCACCTGGCTGCTCCAAGCGTGCCTGGCGAAGGAGGACCAGCCGGGGCGGGGCCGCCTGTTGGACGCCGCCGTCGAGAGCCCCGGCGGGCTGCTGACGGCCTGCGAACTCGTCCTCGCACTCGGGTACGGGAACGAGATGTACACGGAGTCGGACGACGACAACCCGCCCAACGAGCCGCCCCTGGTCGAGAAGGGCGATGTCGAGCGGTCGGCCATGTCCCTTGTCCGCCGGATCGAGGCGGCGGCGACCGACGGCAGCTTGGCCGCCCACCCCCTGTTCATGAAGGTCGTCGGGCGGTGGCGGCAGTTCGGGCACCCTGAAGCGGCGGCGGAATGGCTCCGGAGGTTCGTCGAGGCCGACGAGAACTTGGTCCGGGTCGTGCGGCTGATGAAGGGGGAGGTACGCTCGCAGTCGTTCTCGGACTATGTGCCGGTCACGACCCCGACCGTCTCCTGCGACTACCTGTCGCACTTCATCCCGGCGGCCGACCTCCGGCGGCGGTGTGCGGCACTCTTGGTGACTGGACCGGACTGGCTGACCCCGGACGACCGGCTCCTCCTCCAGATCGTCGTGGCGACCGTTGGCGAGGACGGCACCGTGACCGAGCCGGGTTCTAGGCGGCGGTAAGGGGTGGTAGGCCGGGCGGGTCAATCGTCGTCCTCGACCCCCTCGTCATCGTCGTCGTCCGGGAAGTACGCCTCGGTGTCTTCGATGTCGCCGTCCTCCCCGTCGAGGTCCTCGCCCTCGTCGTAGGCGAGTTCCTCCTCGGCTTCCGCCGGTGTCAGCAGAAAGCTGGTTCCCACGTCCACGTAGCGGAACTCGAACCACTCCTCGCCACAGCAGCAGGTGACTACCCGAAACTTGGTCCTGGACCCGTCCGCCCACTGCCAGGAGTATCGGTCCAGGTCGTCACGCCCACAGGTCGGGCAGTGGCCGGGGTCGAAGTAGGCGTCCTGGTCCGCCTTGCTAACAGGCTGTGACACAACCGACGGTGCTACAAAACGCCGTCGTTCAGGATGCGGAAGCAGATGACGCTGGCGG
>JAIEQN010000945.1 GCA_019747685.1 Gemmataceae bacterium | reverse complement strand
CAGGCTGAACAGGAGGTTCGACCGGACCCGGCCGGTCCCGCCGGTGTACTCGTAGACGACGTTGTTGGCGAAGTCGACGAGCAACTGCCCGCCGGCCGCGAAGTTCCGGTTCAGCCCGAAGTTGGTGGCCGAGGTCAGGGTGTTCGTCTCGGTCGGGAAGCCGCTGGTCCCGAAGTGGGTGTAGGTGGTGGTGTTCCGGCCGAACCACCGGACATCGAACTCGAACCGGTTGAGGGTGAGCGACAGGGCGGTCAGGTAGACCTGTTCGAGGGCCGTCTGGTACTCCCGGCTGTTGAGCAGGGCGACCTCGGCCGACTTGTCCTGGTCGAGCTTGAGGACGCCCTGGGGGTCCAGCCCGAGGGCCTGTTCCCAGCCGGGCGGCTCGATGGCGTCGGTGTACCCGTACCGGCCCCAGTGGCTGGAGCCCCGGAACTTGTACGGGTGGCCCATTAGGACGGCCGCGGCCGGGTCGTCCGGCGGCTTCGGCGGCTTGTCCGGGTTGAACGGGTCGGCCAGGCGGGAGCCGGGGGGCGGCTCGACCCGGAGCCGGCCGATGTCGTACCCCGGCTGCATGCTCTCCCGGTCGGCCAGGATCGGGTAGGTTTCCCGGTCCGCGGCCTTGCGGTAGTGGGCCCGGGTACAGCCGAGGACGGCCAGCCCGGCGACGAACAGGAGCCTCGGCGCGCGCATCGGCCCTCGGGTCGGTCGCGGGCGGGGATGGTCCGGTGGAACCCGGGCTATACCACCCGGGCCGGGCGGCCGCAGCGCGAGTTTCTTCCGGACACGGGCCGGGAGGCCCGTGCCACCGAGGCCACGACACGGGCCGGGAGGCCTGTGCATTGGGCCTCTTGGTGGCCCAGGCCTCCCGGCCCGTGCGAGGAAGTGACGTTCCCCGGCCCGGCTCGCCGGCGGACGTTCACGCGGCCGCCGGGGCCGGCACCCGCTTGACCGCCAGGGCGAGCATCACCCACGCCCACCCGGCGAACAGCAGGTCGATGCCGACGAACGTGCCGATCACCCAGAAGGCGGCCTCGGGGAAGTCCCGCCAGATGAGCAGCCCGAGGATCAGGCTGACCGCCCCGCCGAGGGCGGCCCACCCCCACCCGTGGAACCGGTGGACGACCGCCACCCCGATCCGGATGGCCCCGGTGGCCAGGAAGAACATGGCCAGGAACAGGGTGTACCCGGCCGCCCCGAGGATCGGCCGCTCCAGCAGGAAGACCCCGGCGACCAGGTACAGCACCCCGAGCAGGACGGCGACCAGCACCCCGTCCCAGCCGCGGGCCCAGAACGCCCCGGCCAGTTGGGCACCCCCGGAGACGAGGAGGAAGACGCCGAACACCTCGACGGTGGTGATGGTGGCGGCGACCGGGTAGAGGATGGCGGCCGTCCCGGCGACGATCAGGACGACCCCGAAGGCGAGCAGCCAGCCCCAGTTGCGGCGGAGGGCGGCGAGGGCGGGCGGGCCGGCGGGGGGCGTGGGCGCGAGCGCGAGCGGGTCGGCGGCCATGGGTGGCACCTGTCGGGGGTACGGCCGAACGGTCCGGCCGGCGTCGGTAGTACTGAGGCTGATGGAGATTCTGCGGCCCGGGCGGGCCGGCGGACAGGGGGCCGGGTCAGTAGGCCAGGGTGGCGGCCCCGGCCGGGCCGTCGTACCCGAACACGCACCGGGCCAGGATGTCCCGGCCGATCAGGGCGTCGAGCCCGAGCGAGCGGAGGGGGAGGGTCCGCACGACGAGTTCGGGAACGACCAGGCCCTGGCTCGCAACCCCGGTCGGGTGAAGGATTGTCACCCCGGCGGTGTGGGTCCCGACCCCGCCGAGGGCCGGGACCACCGGCTGGGCGGTCCCGGGGGCGGACGAGAAGTTGAAGGCGTACAGCGGCAGCCCGACCCGGGCGACGACGGCCGGGTCCACACAGGTCCGTTCCGCCCCGGGGTCGATCAGGGCGTCGACATCGACCGGCTGGGGGATCGCCTGCCCGGCCTGGCGGAGTCGGAGGACCGTGGGGCGGTCGAGGGCGACCCGGACGCGGACCCGGAGACCGCCGTGGGCCGTGAACCGGAGGGCGATGAGGGGCATCAGGCGGCCTCCGGGGCGGCCGCGGCCGCCCGGGCGAAGTGTTCGCCGAACACGTCCAGGAACCGACGGTCGATCTCCTGGGCCAGGAATACCCCGTCCGGGAACTTCTCCCGCCCGAACTGGATCGCACCCCACTGGGTATCCCAGACGCCGAACAGGCCGTCGCCCTTGACGACGACGAACCGCCCGTCGTTCCCGCCGTCGAGCAGGCCGGGGAGTTCGCGGAAGTAGGTGTGAATCTCGGCCGTCAGCGGCTGGAGTGTGGGCGGGAAGGCCGGCGGCAGCGGCGGGGGCATGGCGGTCATGGTCGTCCCTCCGGGCGAGTCTCCACGCCCCCATCATACCACCCGGGCCGGCGGCCGCTTACCATAACCCCAACCGCCCCCGGAGCCGCCGATGACCCACCCCCACGCCCCCCCCCCCCCCCCCCCCCCAAGGGC
>JAIEQN010000896.1 GCA_019747685.1 Gemmataceae bacterium | reverse complement strand
CCGGACAGGACGACCTGCTCGCCGAGTTCCCCGGGGCCGGCCTTGAACCCCTCGGCCGCCAGCTCGGCCATCACCTCGGCCAGCATGACGTTCAACTGCCGCTGGCCGCCGGCCGCCTTCCGGTCGCCGTCGATCCCGGCCCCAGCGGTCAGCGTCACCCGGCCCGCCGGGACCCGGGCGAAGTGGTCGGCCGGCTTCGGGTCGCCGGCCTGCGGGGCGTACACGATGCTCTCCACCCGGCCGGTCATGGTTTCTCCCCCTTCGCCAGTTCGTCGAGTAGCTTCACCGCCTCGTCCACCACCCGCTCGCCGGTCCCGGGCTCGGCGAAGCTGTGCAGCCCGGTCCAGGTCTGGTAGCCGCCGAGGGCGTGGCCCTTGCGATCCGGGAGGTAGCCGACGTAGTCGTTGGCCAGCTCGGCGACGTAGGTGTACCGGTACGGCGACCGCCGCTTGATCTCCTGGCCGAGGGCCGTGAAGAACTCGGCCGGGACGCCGACGAGGGCCACGTCGCCGATCACCACCGCCTGGAGCCAGGTCGAGCGTTCTTCGCCCTGCTTCGGGGCCAGGACCTTCCGCTGGTCGCGGAAGACCTTGATGAAGTCGTCGGCCGACTTCCCGGCCCGTGCCCGGCAGTAGGCCGCGACCGCCGCGTCTTCTTTGGCCTCGTCGAAGGTCCGGACCTTGAACCGGAACTCCCGCTTCAGGGCCGTGACACGGTCGACCGGCCGGGGGTTCGCTTTCTCAAGGGCGTCGGCGACGGCGGCCTTCATCCGGTGGACCATCTCGTCGGCCGGGAGGCCCAAGTTGTGGGTCGAGCCCGAGGCCCCTTCGAGGAACAGGAAGACGCCGCCCCGCTCCGCTTCGAGTTCCTGGGCGGCCAGCCCGTAGAAGGACGGCGACCGGCCCGGCTTGCGGGTGCCGATGGTGTGGGTCGAGTGGTTGAAGAGCGTCGCCCGGGGCTTGCCGTCCGGGCCGCGGAAGGCGAGGACCGGCAGCTCCGGGTCGAACGGCCCGGTCGGGCGGACGGCGTCGTCCTTCGGCCCGACCCAGAAGATGCTGCCGTCCTTCAGGAGCAGGCGGCTGTTCTGCCCGACCGACGACTCCTCGCCGAGCCGGAAGTGGAACGTCGCGTCGGCGAGCCTGGCGTCGGCCTCCTTCGCCGCGGCGACGATCGCCTTCTGGACCCGCCGGCAGAACACCTCGTCCCGGGCGTACCCGTGGATGGTGACGGTGCTCGGGGCGTGGTGGGTGTGGGTGCAGTTAACCAGGACGTGGGCCGGCGGGACCTTGAGGGCTTGGGCGATCTCTTCGACTGCCGGGTCGAGGAGGTCGCGGTTGAGCATGAGCACGTCGCAGGCGACGATGACGACCTTGCCGCCGCCGGGCTTCTCGACGACCGCGGCGACGGCCCGGAGCTTGCCCTCCTGGCCCTGGACCTTGGCCGGCATGATGCCGCCGCCGATGACCATGTCGTCGTCGGCTTCGAGTTCGACGGCCGCGGCCCCGACCCGGACGGCCGGGGTGGGCGGGGCGGCGACGGCCGGTGTAGCCAGGAGCGACAGCAGGAGGGCGGTTCGCACGGCGGGGGCTCCGGCCGGGGTGGGGTGCCGGCGATTATAAAGGCAGGCCGCCCCGGTGCCCCCGCTTCCGGTTCCTTTTGCCTTCTTCCTTTTGCCTTGCTCCTACCACTCCTGCCGGGTCACGGCCGTCCCGGTGGCCAGCGGCTGGGGCGGGGCGGTCGGCTTCTCGGCCGGCGTCCACCGGAGGATGGGCTCCTTCGCCGCCTTCACCTCGTCCGGCCGGCTGATGACGTGGGTGTGCGGGGCGGTCCGGAGCAACTCCGCCTCCTCGGCCTTGATGGCGAGCAGCGCGTCGGCGAAGGCGTCCAGGGTCTCCTTGCTCTCGGTCTCGGTCGGCTCCATCATCAGGGCTTCGGGGACGACCATCGGGAAGTACACCGTCGGGGCGTGGAACCCGTAGTCGAGGAGCCGCTTGCAGACGTCCATGGCCTTCACCTTCCGCTCGCGGACGAGGGCCCGGGCGCTGGCCACGAACTCGTGCATACACGGCCCGGCGTGCGGCACCTCGTAGCCTTCGGACACGCGGGCCCGGAGGTAGTTGGCGTTGAGGACGGCCGTCTCGCTGACGGCCCGCAGGCCGTCCGGCCCGAGGGTGCGGATGTAGCAGTAGCCGCGGAACAGGATGCCGACGTTGCCGAAGAAGGACCTGACCCGGCCGATGGACTTGGGACGGTCGAAGTCCAGGTAGTAAGTGGGCAGTGGGCGGTCGGCAGTGGACGGTGAAGACGGCGGGCCGGACTGCCCACTGCCCACTGCCTGCTGCCCACTGGTCGCCCGCCGGGCGACCACCGGGGCCGGGAGGTACGGGGCCAAGAAGTCCCGGACGGCGATCGGGCCGCTGCCGGGGCCGCCGCCGCCGTGCGGGCCGGTGAACGTCTTGTGGACGTTGTAGTGCTGCATGTCGGCCCCGAAGTCGCCCGGCCGGGTGAT
>JAIEQN010000977.1 GCA_019747685.1 Gemmataceae bacterium | reverse complement strand
CGCCGGCTGTTGGGTGTGGCCGCCCGCGGCGGCCAGCAGGAGGCCGGCCGTCGGCAGGGCCAGCCACCGGGTCCACGTCGACATCGTGTACCTCCGAGGGGAAGGGGCCCGGGAGTCTACCCCCGCCGCCCGGCCCGGGTCAACGGCGGGTGGCACGTCTCGGCGAGCGGGGGGAGCCCGGCTTGATACCCTCTCCCCTTGAGGGAGAGGGTCGCCCCGCGCCAGCGGGGCGGGGTGAGGGGAACTCCGCGTCCCCACCCGGGACCGCCAAACCGTCCCCTCACCCGCGACACTGCGTGCCGCTGCCCTCTCCCTCAAGGGGAGAGGGCGGCCACGGCCGGGGGCTCACGCCCCCCGCTCGCCAAGACGGCTCACTTCCCGAACACCTTCGCCGCCCGCGACCGGACCGCCTCGTCCGGGTGCTTCAGCAGGGCCGCGCGGTGATCCTGACCGACCCATTCCGCCTTCGCCGTCCCGGCCTCGATGGCGTCGAGCAGCGCCCCGGCCCGGGCCGCCGTGCGGAGCAGCCCGCCGACGGCCAGCGCCCGGTTCTCGGCCGTCAGGTCGGGTAGCGCCTTCACCAGCGCCGCCGCAGCCTCCGGCCGGTCGATGTCGCCCAGCCCGCTGACCGCCCCCTGTTGCAGCTCCGGGTGGGTGTCCTTCCCGAGGTACTTCGCCAGCCGCGGCCGGGCCGCCTCCCAGCCGTCGAGGGCGACCAGCCGGAGGGCGTCGTACCGCGTCCCAGCCGGGACCTTCGGGTCGTCGGCCGTCGCGTGCGACCGCTCGACCGCCCGTCGCCACCGGGCGGCCCGGCCGTCGTCGCCCTTGAGCAGCTCGGCGATCCGCGACCCCGGCCACACCCCGCCGAGTGTCAGCCCGTTGACAATCCCCCCGCCGAGGACGACCGCCTGCCAGTCGCGGAGCGGGCCGGCCGGGTCGGGCAGGGCCGCGTCGAGCAGCCCGCGGAGGTCGTCGGCGTCGTTCGCCTTGCCGGCCGCGACGGCCACCCGCCAGACCCACGGGATGCGGCGGTACTCCTCCTTCGGATCGGCCGGCAGGTCGGCCACCAGCGCCCGGACGACCGACCCGGCCTGCGGCACCGCCTCCCGGACGGCCGCGTCACGTTGGGCTTGCGGGGCCTTGTCGTCGAGGATTACCCGGGCCAGCTCGGCCGGCGCCCGGGGCTTGCCGGCGGCCGCGGCCTTCGGTTGGCTACCGACCGGGACGAGGTAGACCGTCCGCAGGTCGGCCAGTGCCCCCTTGACCGGCCCGTCCGGGCGGGCGGTCAGCCGGTTGACCCCGGCCGGGAGCTTCACCGTCCCGAGCTTGCGGAGGGCGTACCGATCCCAGCCGCCGGTCCCGGCTATTGTCGTCCGCAGGGACGGGTCGGCCCCGTCGAGGACCAGGACGTTCCCGGCCGAGTCGTAGGCGCAGGCCAGGTCGAGGTACACGTCGAACGCGGCCGGCTTGTCCAGCCGGACCCGCCAGACGGCGCGGTCCTTCTCCCCGTGCCAGTACCCGAGGTTGCCGAAGTCGCCCTCGAAGACGATGGCGTCGCCGTAGATGAACGCCGCCGCCGCCGGGAGTGTCAGCGTGTTGTCACTCGCGGCGACCTCGGCCGGCTCGTTCCCGGGCAGAGACTTATGTGGCGGGTCGGAGGTCGTGAGGTAAGCGACGAGGTCGGCCGCGTCCTGCGGGGACAGGTCCTTTTCCAGCCCCTCGGGCATGAGCGACTGGCCCGACCCGCGGAGCGATTCCAGGTCGGCCCGCAGGACCGTTTCGTCCTTCGCCTGCTGCCCCCGCAGGGTGACGGCGGTAGCCGTCTCGGCGGCCAGCAGGCCGGACACGACCCGCCCGTCCTTCGTCACCGCCTTGTACTCGGCGTACCGGGAGTCGAGGTTCCGGCTCGGGTCGAGGATTTCGCCCAACAGGTACTGCGGCGACTTGTTCGGCAGGGCGGCGAGGTCCGGGCCGACCGCGTGCCCGGCCCCGTCGAGGGCGTGGCAGGCGGAACAGACCCGGCCGAACACCGCCTTCCCGCGGGTGCGGTCGGCCGGGAGGGCGAGGGCTGGGGCGTAGCCGTCGATCACCTTTTGCCGGTCGGCGTTCGTCCCGGCGGCGAGCAGCTTCACGGCCCGCTCGCCGCCGGCGTCGAGCAGCCGCTGCCGGCGGGCGGCGTCGATCTGCCCGGCCGGGATGGTGCCCGTCTCGACCGCCGCGAGCAGGTCGGCCGTCCACGCCGGGCGGCTCAAGAGGGCGTCGAGCAGGAGGTTTCGCAGGGCCGGGCTGGCTTCGGCCCACACCCCGGCCAGGGCCGGCGGGACCGACTTGTCGGTGATGCGGACGAGGCCGGCGACGGCCACCGCCTGGACCGCGGCGGGCCGGGTGGGGGCGAGCAGGCCGGCCAGCCGGGGCACGTCGGCCGGCCCGTCCCGGCCGAGGAGCGGGACCGCCGCTAGCAATTCCGCGTCGGTGGCGTCGTCCCGCTCGCAGACCGTCCGGGCGAA
>JAIEQN010000869.1 GCA_019747685.1 Gemmataceae bacterium | reverse complement strand
TGGGGCCGGGCGGCCGCCGCCGGCTGGGTCGCCGCCGTCGTCGCCGACGTGGCCGCCGGGGCCAGCGCCGGGGCGGTGACCGGGGTGGTCTACGCCTCCGGCCTGGACTGCGACTACGGCGCCGCCCAGTTCGCCGCCGACCTGCGGCCGGGCTGGCTGTTCCGGCGGCTGCCCCGGGGCGACCAGTGGCACCTGTTGTACAAGTACCGCCGCGGGCACTTCGACCCGATGCTCCGCAAGTACCTCCGGGACTGGCGGCTGGAGCAGTTGGCCGTCCCGTGCCGGACGGTGACGGTCGACCTGGTGGGCGGCAGCTCGGTGGTCCGGGGCCGGGGGGACGCGGCCCACGCGGTGCTGGAGAGCATCAACCTGCCGGTCCTGTCGGCCCCGATCGTCCGGGACGGGCAGGCGCTGATCGACGGCGGGCTGGTGAACAACATCCCGGCCGACGTACTGGTGGCGGCCGGGTGCAACTTCGTGATCGCGGTCAGCGTGACGGCCAAGATGGAGTCGGCGTTCGGCGGCATCACCCCCGGTGCCGCGGCAACGGCCCGGCGGCCGGGGGTGGTCCAGACCCTGCTCCGCAGCCTGCTGGTCCAGAACCACAGCCTCAACGCCTTCGGGGTCCAGCCGGCCGACGTGGTGATCGCCCCGGACGTGACCGGGTTCGACCTGACCGCCTCCACCCGGGTCCGGGAGATGGCCGCGATCGGCGAGGCCGCCGCCCGGGCCGAAGTCCCCCGGGCCCGGCAACTGCTGGCCCGGCTCGGCCCGCAGCTCTTCGGCCCGGCCGGGGGTGGGGCGGGCTCGCCGGCGGCGCTCCGCTAACGCGGGGGACAACGGCCATGGTCGTCCGCCGCCCGGTGGGGCTGCTGGCCCTGGTGTTCGGGGCCGTCGGGGCGGCCGGGTGCGCGGCCGGGGGGTACGGCGTGTGGCGGGTGTGGTCCCGGCTCGACCGGGCCAACGAGGCCCTCTTCGCGGCCGTCGATCGTGGGCTGGGGGCCGTCGAGGACCGGCTGCCGGCCGTGCGGCAATGGGTGCGGGAGTCGAAGCTCACGGCCGAGGTACTGGCCGAGGCGGTCCGCGGGTGGGTGGGGCGGAAGGCCCAGGACCGGCTCGTGGCCGAGCTGGAGGTCGAGGCCCGGGCCGAGCGGCGGGCGGGCCGGCTGGCGGCGGCCGACCTCCGCCTCGTGGCGTCGGCCGACGCCGTCCTCGACATCCGCCGGCTACTCGAGATCGGGCAGGGCCTCGGTGCCCGGGTGGACCCGGCCGTGACGGACGACGTGTTGGAACGGCTGGCCGTGCTCCGGGCGGGGGTGCAACAGGCGGGGGAAGCGGTCGAGCAGGTCGGCCGGTTCGCCGCCCCGGGGGAAGGCCCGGTCGAGGACCGGCTGGCCCGGGCCGCGCGGCTGCTGGCCCTGGTCCTGCTAACGCTCACCGAGGTCGACCGCCGGCTGGACGAGTTCGCGGCCCGGCTGGCCGAGGTACGGCTCGACGCCGGGGGTTGGGGGCGAGGACGAGCGGCCACCTCCGGCCCGGGGCCGTCGCCGGCTACGTCCTCCTGGCCTGGGTCGCGGCCGGTCAGGTCGCCCTGGCATGGTGGGGTGCGGGCCGCGTCCGCCGACCGCCCGTCATCCTGTCAGATTTTCCCCGGTTGACCTGTCAGAAGTGACGGGTCCGTTCCGGCCTTCCCGGGTTAACCTGTCCGCAGCCGTTGGTGGTTCGAGCGAGCTCGGTCGTCGTGTCCGGTCGTTGGTCGGCCGGGGCGGAGTTGTCGTGTCCCGCGCGGCGGACGGCAGCACCGGTGGCTCGGACCGGGCGGAGCGGGAGTACCGCGACCGCCGGCCGACGGGACGTTCACCGACGCCCACGTCGCGGCCCTGACCCAGGCGGTGTGCGACTACCGCCGCCGGGCCGGGATCGCCGGGCCGGCGTTCGTCGGCCGGGACGCTCGTCCGCTGTCCGGTCTCGCCCGGGGAACGGCCCTGGGTGTGCTGGCGGCGAACGGCGTCCGGGCGGTGGTTCCGGGGGGTGACGGGGCGGTGCCGGCCCCGGCGATCTCGTGGGCGGTCGTGGCCCACAACCGCCGGGGCACGGACCACCTCGCCGACGGGATCGTCCTGGCCACCCCGGACGACGCCCCGGGGGCGGGGGGTTCCGGTATCACCCGCCCCACGGCGGGGTGGCCGACCCCGAGGTGGCGCGGTGGGCCGAGGAGCGGGCCAACGAGTACCTGCTCCGGGACAACACCGGCGTTTGCCGGGGGCGGGCCGGGGCGGCGGGGGACGTCTGCGAGGACGACATCGCCCGGGCCTATGTGGACGACCTCGGGGCGGTCGTCGACTTGCCGACGATCCGGGCCGCCGCGCCCACCGTGGTGGTCGGGTCCCGCCGCGGGGCCGGGTGCTGGGAGCGGCTCGCCCGGGTCCACGGCCTTCGGGTCGAGTTCGCGGACGGGGCGGCGGGCCCGGCCGGGCCGGGCCGGCTCCTCCTGGCCGCCGACGCG
>JAIEQN010001176.1 GCA_019747685.1 Gemmataceae bacterium | reverse complement strand
CACCCTGACCCCGAGCACCCCGCCGGCACCGGCCGCGGCCCCGTCGCCGGCCTACGCCGGGGCGGCCCTGCCGAACCGGGCCGCCCCGAGCGTGACCGTCGAGGCGGTCTGCCCCGAGACGGTCGGGTACGGGCAGGAGTTCGTCTACAGGCTGGTCGTCAAGAACGTCGGGACGGCCGCGGTCAACGGCGTCCGGGTCGAGGACGAGGTGCCGCCGGGCGCCCGGTACGCCGGCAGCGACCCGCCGGCCGAGGTCGCCGGCGACCGGCTCGGCTGGGCCGTCGGGACGCTGGAACCGAACGCCGAGCGGACCATCACCGTCCGGGTGAAGCCGGGGGACGAGGGCGAGGTCCGCAGCCGGGCCACGATCACGTTCGCCGCGGCGGTCGACGCCCGGACCCGGGTGACCCGCCCGCGGCTGGCGGTCGCGGTGGCCGCTGCCGAGCAGTGCCGAGCCGGCGAGGAAACGGTCGTTCAGATCAAGCTGACCAACGGCGGGACCGGGCCGGCCGCCCGGCTGATCCTCCAGGCCCGGCTTTCCGACGGCCTGTACCACCCGCAGGCCCAGGCCGGGGCCGGGTCGATCGAGGCCGAGCTGCCGCCGCTGGCCGCCGGCGAGTCCCGGATGGTGCCGTTGCGGCTGACCGCGACCAAGTCCGGGCCGCAGTGGTGCCAGGTGGCGGTGACCGCCGACGGCAGCCCGGACGCCGGGGCGAAGGCCGGCGTGACCGTGGTCGAGCCGATGCTGGTGGTCAAGCAGGCCGGGCCGGCCCGGTGCCTGGTCCGGGCCGAGCCGACCTACGCCATCGAGCTGACCAACCCCGGGACCGCGGCGACCGACCCGGTCCTGGTCCAGACGGTGCTGCCGGACGGGTTCGAGTTCGTCGGGGCCAGCGACGGCGGGGCGGCGGCCGGGAAGACCGTCACCTGGCGGTTGCCCGGCCTCCAGCCGGCCGGCAACCGGGTGCTGACGCTCAAGCTCCGGGCGGTCGCGGCGGCCGACGCCGGGCTGGTCCGGACGGTGGCCAAGACGGACGGGGCGGCCGTCACCCCGGCCGGCGGTGCGATGGCCGCGGCCCGGGGCGGCCGGCCGCTGGAGGCCAAGGCCGAGACGGCGGTGAGTGCCGAGGGGGTCGCGGCCGTCCGGTTCGAGGTGGTCGGGCTGGACAACCCGGCCGAGGTCGGCAAGGAGGTGACGTACGAGATCCGGGTGACCAACCAGGGGACCGGGCCGTGCGGGAACGTCCGGGTGGCGGCCCTGCTGGCCGACGGGACCGAGTTCGTCGGGGCCACCGCCGGGGCCGGCGGGCAGCAGGCGGCGGCCCGGGCGGCCGGCCAGCAGGTCACGTTCGACCCGATCCCGAGCTTGGGGGTGCGGGCCGAGACGGTCTACCGGGTGAAGGTCCGGGGGACGGCCGCCGGCGACCTCCGGTTCCGGGTGCAACTGACCTGCGACGGCCTCACGGCCCCGCTGGTGAAGGAGGAAAGCACCCGGTTCTACAAGGAGTAGCGGTAGAAGTGCGGAGTTCGGAGTGCGGAATGAAAACCGGGTCGTCACCCGGTCCGCCTCCGCAACCCGTCGGCGTAGTCGGGCGGTCGGCTTCCCCGCTGGGGGGCGGGGTTGCGAGTCGAGTGGGGGCGGTGATACCATCCGGCGGCCGACGGCCGGCCGGGCTGGGCAGGGGGGCCCGTTCGATGAGCGTGAGCACAGGACGTGCGCAGCGGGACCGGGTGCGGCTGCACATCCGGTGGATGATCCGGCGGGACCTGCCGGACGTGCTGCTGGCCGAGCGGGCGAGCTTCGAGTTCCCGTGGACCGAGGACGACTTCCTGCGGTGCCTGCGGCAGCGGAACTGCATCGGGATGGTGGCCGAGACGGACGACCCGCCGGGGTTCCCGCCGGCCGCCCACCCGTGGGCCCACGGCGGGTCCCGGGCGGTCGGGTTCATGATCTACGAGCTGCACAAGACCCGGCTGCACATCCTCAACTTCGCCGTCCACCCGTACGCCCGGGGGGCGGGCATCGGCGGGCAGATGGTCGGCAAGCTGGTCCACAAGCTGACCACCCACCGGCGGCTGAAGATCACCCTGGCGGTGCGGGAGCGGAACCTGGCCGCCCAGACGTTCTTCCGCCGGCACGACTTCCGGGCCACCCGGGTCCTGCGGAACTACTACGAGGACAGCGGGGAGGACGCCTTCCAGATGGAGTACCGGGCCGGGGCCGAGTTTGCCGATGAACCGGTCGGCCCGGTCAACCGGATCGCCCAGTACGAGGAGAACTGAGTCCTCGGCCGGCGCTCCCGGTTCTCGGTGGCACAGGCCTCCCGGCCTGTGCCGTTTCATGCGCACACAGGCCGGGAGGCCTGTGCCACCGAAGCCAACGACCGGCGGCGGAGGGCGGCCGATGCACCGGAGTTGGTGGCTGGCGGTGGTCGTCGGGGTCGTCGCGGTCGGCGTGGCCCGGGGTCAGCCGGCCCCGGTCGTCCCGCCCCGGCCGCCGACCG
>JAIEQN010000141.1 GCA_019747685.1 Gemmataceae bacterium | reverse complement strand
CGGCCCCGCCCCCGCCGGCCGGCGGGCCGCCCGGCCGCATCCCCGGCTGCGGGCCGCCGGCCGGCATCGTCGGAGCCGGGGTGTTGGCCGAGCCGGAGCTGCTGGCCGTCTCGTCCTTCTTCTTGTCCCCGGACAGCAGGGCGACGGCGACCCCGGCGATGGCCGCGATCCCGACCACCGCCCCGCCGATCAGGTACAGCATCCCGTACCCGTTGTCCTTCGCCTTGGCCTTGCCCTTGCCCGGCTTCCGCCGGGCCGGCCGGTCGTCCGCGTCGTCGTCATCGTCGTCGGCCACGGCCCGGACGGCGGCCGCCTTGACCGGCTTGGCGTCCGCCGGCTTGGCCTTCCGCGGCCGGTCGTCGTCGTCATCGTCGTCCAGGACGACGCTGGCCCGGGCGGCCGGCTTGCCGTTGGCCGGCCTGGCGGCCGCGGCCGGCGGCTTCGACGCCACCGGGACCGGCTTCCGCTCGGCCGACCCGGTGGCCGCCGCGACCTTGCCGGCCGGGACGGCCACCTCGGCCTTGCAGGAAGTGCAGCGGATCTTCTTGCCGGCCAGGTGGTCCGGCACGTCGAACGCCGCCTGACACCCGGGGCATTTGATGGGGACGGGCATGGGTTCCTCGGACGGTCGGGTCCCCGGCGGGCGGGGTGGGAGGGACGAGTGCGCGATCGAGAGCGGGGCGACCGGGCGGGGGATTCGCCCGCCCTCGGCAACTTATCAGATTACCCGGCCGGCGGCCCGGCCGCAACTATTAGGACGGTCGGAGGGCGTTTCCGTTTGGCCCCGGGCGGTCGGCCCCGGCCGGAACCTGGTCATGACCGGTCAAGCTCGGCCGGCGGGCGGTTGGCCGCAACCCCGGGGGCGGCGGCTTGGGGCCAGGCGGGCGGCTTTTGGTGGGATGCCACCCCTCCCCCTTGCTTTTTCACGACCCCGCCTACATCGGTTTTTCGCTAGGATTCCCAGCGTTTTTACGCCGGACGGTCACAGCCGGGCTGTCACGCTCGGCCGTCCGCCGGGGCCGAACCCGCGACCCGAGTTGCGGTTACGTCCCGATCCCGGCAATCCCGTACCCGCTCACGCTCAGCATCCGCCCGACCCGGCCCGGGGCCACCGCGAGCGCAACTGTACACCCGTACCATACACTCCGCCGGGACGATGTCAAATCCAATTCCGCCCCGGTCCTCGGCCCCCAGGGCGAAGCCCTGGGCTGACGGAATCGGCCCTTCGGGCCGGGGTTCACTTCCTGTCCGGGACCGGCTCCAGGAGCAGCCAGACCTTCGACCCGAGCGGCGGGACCCGGTCGGCCCGGACCTCGTAGTTGAGCTGGGCGTCGTCCTTGCTCACCTCGGTCGTCAGGTCGAGCATCGCGTACGGGAAGTTCGAGATGGCCACCACCTCCCCGCTGTTGGCCGCGTAATACGGCGGGTCGTTCGGCCGGTCCGGGTCGGTGATGAGCTGGCTGCCGGCGAACACCCAGTCGGCCTCCAGCGGCTTCTTCTTCTCGCTGTTCCAGACCCACTCCTGGGCCGGGTCGGTGTGCAGCTTCCCGCCCTTCTTGTAGTGGACGGACACCTTGACCTTCGACCCGGTGGCCGGCTTGAACGCCGGCTCGTTCGTCTTCGGGTCGACGAACTGGGCCGGCTTGCCGGCCGTCGCCCCGGCCAACAGCAGCAGCTCGTGGATGTCCCGGGCGTTCACGGCGACCCGGACGACGGCCTCGTGCTCCTTCGTCCCCTGCCGGCAGGCGAACACCTCCAGCGGCCCGCGGACCAGGCAGACCTCGGCCTCGACCCCGACCCGCTTGGTCTTCTTGTCCGGCAGGACCTCCAGGACGAGGCCCTTCTTGGCCGGGTTCTCGATCACCACCGACTTCGGGTCGGCCTTCGGGTACGCCGGCAGCGGCTCGGCGTCCCTGGTCCGGGGGTCGGGCGGGTCGGCCGGCGACTGGGCCGCGGCGAAGACCAGCAGGGCGAGCGGAATGAGGGTGAGTTTCATCGGGGGGAGCCTGGGGTGCGGTCGCGGGCGACGCCGTACCTCCAGACTACCGACGGCCGGCCGGCTAACACAAACGGAAACACCGCCGGTCGTCCGGGGTGAGGGGGCGAAGCGGTCCAGGGGCTGGCGCCCCTGGACCGGGTGGCGGGCCCGGAGCGTGAGCGACCGGAGCTGCCTCCTCCGGTCGCTCACGCTCCCGGCTCGCCCGAGCGCTAATCTCCGGTCGCTCACGCTCCCGGCTCGCCAGCTCACACGCCCGGCTCAACCGCCCCCGGCTCGCCCGCGGGTTGGGCCCCGATCACTTGCACGCGGCCGGCTGGCACGGCCCGCAGGCCGTCTTGCCCCGGGTGAGCCGGGCGAAGAAGTCCCGGAGCGACTTCGACCCCTTCGAGTCGGCGATCGTCCCCCGGGCCGAACACGGGTCGCAGCCGGCGGGCGGGGCCCAGCCGGCCGGCTTGGCCGGGCCGCAGCCGTCCTTCCCGCCGCACGGGTCGCACGCC
>JAIEQN010000963.1 GCA_019747685.1 Gemmataceae bacterium | reverse complement strand
GTCCGCCGCCGACCCGCACCGGCGGGCGTATGCCGCCCTCGAAGGGGAACTGGCGAAACACATCATGGCCCGGTACGCCGGCGGCCGGCCGGCCGCCGCCGAACCCCGCTGCCTGGCCTGCCACACCACCCCGGTCCTGGCCGGCGACAACACCCCGGCCTCGCCCGTCGCCCTGCGGGCCGAAGGCGTGTCGTGCGAGGCCTGCCACGGGACCGCCGCCGGCTGGGTCGGCCCGCACACCACCTGGCGGACGGCGGCCGAACGCGAAGCCGGGTACGGCCGGCACGGGATGGCCAAGCTGTACGACCTCGGGGTCCGGGCCGAGGTCTGCCTCGGCTGCCACGTCGGGTCGCCGGGCGATCCGCCCCGGGACATGAACCACGACCTGATCGCCGCCGGCCACCCGCGGCTGGAGTTCGACTTCGCCGACGCCTCGGCCCGGCTGCCGAAGCACTGGGACGAGAAGGACCGGACGAGGGACGATCAGCCGCCGCGGGAAGCGGGTTGGGGCGTGCGGGCGTGGCTGGTCGGGCGGGCGGCCCACGCCGAGGCCGCCTGCCGGCTGACCGCCGACCGGGCGACCCGGGCCGACCCGTGGCCGGAACTGGCCGAGGGGAATTGCTTCGCCTGCCACCACGCCCTTTCGGAACCGTGGCGGCAACAGCCCGGTCACATCACCGGCCGGCCGCCGGGCTCGGCCCCGTGGCAAACCATCTGGCCGATGACCGGGGGCGGGAACGGGCCGTCGGAGCTGGCCGAGTTGGTCCGGGAGATGGGGCGCCGGCGACCGCGGGCGGAACGGGCCGCGGCGCTGGCCCGGTCGGCGGCCGGCCGGCTGAAGTCCGTCCGGGAGGGGCTGACCCGCAAGCCGCTCCCGGCCGTACAGGAGGAGGCGGCCCGGGCGTTCGCGGCCGTCCCGCCGGCCGACCGGCTCGACTGGGACGCGGCGTGTCAGGTGGTCCACGGGCTGCGGGCCTCCGTGCGGTCGCGGGCGTTGCCCGGGCCGGGCCCGGACTTCGCCCCGATCACCGGGAAGCTGACCCTGACCCGGCCGGCCCCCGGCGAGCGGTTCGACGGCCCCCGCGATTACGACCCCGCTTCCATCCGGGCGGCGTTAGACGAGCTGTTAAAAGCCGACCGCGGAAGTAACTTCGAGCCATGAGTACGGACGTGGGGGCTGCTGCCTGCTTGACCGTCGGGCTGGCCGTCGCCGGGTGGGCGGTCGCCGACCCGCCGCCGGCCCGGTTGCCCGATGCGCCCCCGCTCGCCGCTCGCCCCTACGGGGTCGGCGACCCGCCGTTCGCCCACCCGTCCGCCGCGTCGTGCGCGGCGGCCTCGTGCCACGGCGGGGCGAACCCCACCCGGCCCGGGAGCGAGCACACCGTCTGGGCGGCGATCGCCTCCCCGGACGGCCCCCACGATCCGCACGCCACGGCCTACCGGGTGCTGTTCAACGACACCTCCGTCCGGATCCGCCGGCTGCTCAACCGGGTCCCGGCCTACCGTGACGCTCTGTGTTTGAAGTGCCACGCCGAGCCGGGCGTCGAGCCGGCGGCGGCAACGACCGCCGGGGTCGGCTGCGGGTCGTGCCACGGCCCGGCCGAGAAGTGGCTGACGGCCCACTACCAGCCCGGCTGGACTGGTCTGTCCAACCGGCAGAAGTGGGAAAATTACGGCTTCGTGCCGACGAAAAATCTGGTCGCCCGGGCGACGAACTGTGCCGCCTGCCACGTCGGGGCCGCCGACCGCGAGGTGAACCACGACCTGATCGCCGCCGGCCACCCCCGGCTGAACTTCGAACACACCCGGTTCCACTTCAGCCCGGGCTACCGCAAGCACTGGCGGGAACGGATTCCACAGCCGGACTTCGAGGTCCGGGCCTGGGCCGTCGGGCAGGTGGCCAGCCTGCGGGCGGCGGCCGACCTGCTCCGCGCCCGGGCCGAGCGGGCGGAGGACGGCGTCGCCCCGTGGCCGGAGTTCGCCGGGCTGGCCTGCTACTCGTGCCACCAGTCGGTCGGCACCGGCGAGCCCCGGCGGGCCGCCCGCCCCCGGGACCGGGGCGTCGGCCGGGCCGGGTGGGAGGTCTGGTACACGGCGGCGGCCGGCGTGGCGTTCACCCATTCGCCCGACCTGTTCACGAGCGTCCCGGCCCCGAAGCTCGACGGACTCGGGCCGCTCGGACGGCTCGCGGCCAAGCCGTACCCTGACCCGGCCACGGTCGCCGTCCAGGCCCGCACCGTCGTCGCCGAACTCGACCGCTGGCTGGCGGCGGCGCAAGCCGCCGAGGACCGCGGCCTCGGTCGCCTGCCGCCGGACCTGCCGCGGCGGATCGCCCACGACCTCGCGGCCGGGGTGCCGTCCGACAACCCATCGGGCCTGACCGACTCGGACTGGGACTTCCTGGCCCCGCGGTATCTCGGCTGCGCGGCGATGGCCCACGCGGCCGGCGGGCGGGCGGCCGCCCCCGGCTGGGCCGACCCGGTCGCCGG
>JAIEQN010001024.1 GCA_019747685.1 Gemmataceae bacterium | reverse complement strand
GTGGCGCTCGCCCGGCAGGGCCGGTGGCCCGATGCGTGGGCCGCCTGGGGGGACGCCCTGGGCTACCTCGCCCGAGTCAAGGAGTAACCGTCCGGCGGCCGGCCGCCCACCGCTCCCACGCCGCCCGGCACCGGTCGAGCAGCCCCAGCTCGGCCAGCTCCTCGGCCACCCCGTCGGCCGTCGGAGGGTGAAGGGTTTCCGCCACCCCCGCCACCACCGCGTCGGCGAACACCGCCCTCGCCCGCCGCAGCCGCTCCCGCACCCACGGCCCGCCGACCGGCCGCCCCCACCGCGGGGCGAACGCCTCGGCCAGCCGGTCGGACGACCCCGGCGTCTCCAGCCGCAGCCGCAAGAGGGTGGCCAGCGGCTGGCCGAACTCCCGCTCGACCCGCTCCAGGGCGGCCCACCCCCGGTCGATCAGCTCGGCCCGCCAGAACGCCCGGAAGGCCCGGTCGTCCCCCGGCCCGGGGGCCGGGTCGGGCGGGTCGAACGACAGCGGGGCCGGCCCGGCCCGGTCGGCCTCCCGGTGGTGGTCGAGGGCCAGCCGGCGGAGGGCGGACCGGAGGTAGTGGCGGAACCGGCCCCGCTCGGGGGAGGCGTCCCGGAACCCGCCGGCGGCCAGCTTCAGGGCGAACCGCTGGAACAGCTCGTCGGCCGCCTGCGGGTCGCGGGTCATCGCCCGGAGGTAGGCGACGGCCGCCGGGCGGTAGCGGTCGACCAGCCGGGCCAGGGCCTCCCGGCGGTCGGCCGGGGGGCCGTCGTGGGCCAGCCCGAGGTCCGACCAGTGGGTCGACAGGCGGGACAGCCGGGCGGTGTCGTCGGGGGCGGACATGGAACGTCATCCGTCCGATCCGGGTCGAACTGTTCCCGACGAGTGTAACCCCCGGGACTCCCGGCGGTCAAAAAAATTCCGCCCCGCCCCCGACAATCTCCGACCCGGCCCGTAGAGGAAGGCGACGAACCGGTAGTGTGTCAGCTTGGTGGCACAGGCCGGGAGGCCTGTGCGCACAGGCCGGGAGGCCTGTGCCACCAAACCCAAGCCGAGACACCACCAGACGACCCGCCGCTCGCCGGGCCGCCCAGCCCGGCCCAGCCCGTCCGGAAAATCCCTGTCCGCCGGTCCGGGGGTTTTTCGTTGACACGGGTAAGCCGGCGGTTAACCTGGGCGTCTGACGGCCTTAGCTTACTACATCCGGACCGCCGCCCGACGGGCTACGCCCGTCCCACTACCCTCGTCCCCGCATCGCGGAGAAGCCCATGCCCGCCCGCACCGCCCGCCGCGGCCGCCCGGCCGCCCGCCTGCTGACCGAGTGGCTCGAACCCCGCGACCTGCCCAGCGCGGCGTTCGACATCACCGGGCTGACCGCCCTGCGGAACGACCCGGCCTTCGCCGACATCGACGGCCAGACGGACGGCGGCCGGATCGGGATCGCCGTCCTCGACACCGGGGCGTATGGGAACCACCCGGACCTGCGGGGCAACCTCGTGGCGTACGTCGACGCCGTCCGGAACGACCGGGCCGCCCTGGCCAACATGCTCCCGGTCACCGACCCGGGGCAGGTCGGTCCGGAGGCCGACCCGATCGGGCACGGGTCGCACGTGGCCGGGACCGCCGCCTCCACCAACCCGGACATCGGGGTGGCCACCCGGGCCGGGCTGATCGCCGTCCGGGTCATCCCCGGGCCGGGCGAACAGCCGCAACACAACACCCTGGTGACCGGGCTGGAGTGGGTGATCGCCAACCAGCAGCGGTACAACATCCGGGTGGTGAACATGTCCCTCGGGTTCCCGACCAACTTCAACAGCCTGGACGGGCTCAACCCGGACGCCATCGCCCAGGCGATCGACCGGCTGGAGGAGCTGGGGGTGACGGTGGTGTCGGCGTCCGGGAACTCGTACGCCCAGTACGTCAGCCCCGGGGCGTCCTACCCGGCCATCTTCTCGACCGTGTCGGTGGCCAGCACCTGGGAGGACGCCGGGGCCGGGGACGGGTTCCCGTTCGGCCCGAAGGGCGGACAGAGCGACCAGTTCTTCGCGACCGACATCGACGCCGCCCCGGACCGGCTGGCGGCGACCAGCCAGCGGAGCCAACTGCCCAATCAGGTGGCCGCCCCCGGGGCGACCATCTTCAGCACCTTCAACGGGTCGGCCGACGAGCGGACCGGGCAGCAGAAGCTGTACGAGACGTACGACGGGACCAGCATGGCCAGCCCGTTCGTGGCCGGGGTGGTCGCCCTGATGCAGGACGCGGCGTTCACCGCCGCCGGCCGGTACCTGACCCCGGACGCGGTCCTGGCCATCCTCCGGGAGACGGCCGACACCATCACCGACAGCCCGACCGGCGGGAACGCCCGGTACGACGCGGCCACCGGCCAGTACACCGACCTGCCGGAGACCGGGCTGCCGTTCCTCCGGGTGAACGCCTACCGGGCCGTCGCGGCGGCCCGGGAGGCGGTCGGCGGCGGGGGTGGTGGGG
>JAIEQN010000125.1 GCA_019747685.1 Gemmataceae bacterium | reverse complement strand
GATCAGACGATACCAATCAATGCTGTCTGATCTGCGTCGTCCGCGTCCATCTGCGGCCCCGACTTCTACTTCGCTTCGGATAGCCACTCCGGCATGGCCTGTAGCTTCCCGGCCTCGTTCACGCACGCCAGCGTCGTTGAGCCTTCCGCCAGCAGGGTGCCGGCCCGGAACACCTCGTACTTGTGCTCCAGCCGGACCGGGCTGGTCCGCACCACCGTGGTCCGGACGGTCAGCACGTCGTCGTAGTGGGCCGGCAGCTTGTACCGCACCTCGGCCTTGGCCAGCACCAGGTAGAACCCGGCGTCCTCCAGGTCCCGGTACGTCCGCCCGGTGTCCCGCAGCAGCTCCGTCCGGGCCTGCTCGAAGTAGACCAGGTAGTTCGCGTGGTGCAACAAGCCCATCCGGTCCGTCTCGGCGTACCGCACCCGGACCTGGATTTCCCCGGTGAGCATATGTCCGCACAGGCCGGGAGGCCTGTGCCACCAAAGCCACTGGTGGCACAGGCCTCCCGGCCTGTGCCCGCAACCTACTTGATGAACCCGACCCGCCACCGCGGCCAGAACACGAACACCGCCTTGCCCAGCATCAGCCGCTCCGGCACCAGCCCCCAGGTCCGGCTGTCCGAGCTCTGGGCGCTGTTGTCCCCGAGACACAGGTAGTGACCGGGGTGGACGTAGTACAGGTCGGCCTTGGCGTGGTCGCCCCCGTTCTTGGTGTAGTAGATGTCCCGGAACAGCTTGATCGCCCGGACCGTCACGTCCCCCTTGGCCCCGATGCTCGCCGGGGCGGCCACGTCGTTTTCTTCCGTGTACCCCTCCGTGTCCTCCTTCCCGGGGGCGACCGTCGAGTCCGGCGGGTAGTCGGCCTCGGTCCCGAAGTCGATCAACTTCCCGTCCACCCAGACCCGCAGCCGGCAGTCGACGTTGGCGAACCGCAGCCGGTACTTGCCCGGCCCCTTCGCCTTGCACGGCCGGGACCCGAACTCCCGCCCGCCCGGGCCGACCGACGAGAGCGTCACCCGGCCGTCCCCGAACGCCGCCCGGAACCGGTTCTGCCCTTTGGACAGCTCCAGCACCACCTCGGCCGACGGGTCGCGGAGGTCGGCCTCGCACTCCAGGATCAGGTCCCCGACCCACAGGGCGTCGGTCCCGCTCGGGCGGGACGACTCCTGCCCGGTCAGGGTGTCCTTGTCGACCCCGGCGTTGTACCCGAGGAAGTTGTCCACGTGGGTCGGCTTCACCCCGGCGGCCTCGCCCGGCCGGCCCCACGGGTAGACCAGGTGGCGGTAGCGGAGCCAGTTCAGCCCCGGGCCGGTGTGGGCGAACGAGGTCGGCAACTGCGGGTTGTCGCCGTTCCAGGCGGCCGCCCCCTCCGGCGCCGGGTGCCACCGCGGCGGGGCCTTCCCGGCCAGCTCCTTCGGCTGCTGGTCGTTGTCCCAGACGACCCGCATGTCGGCCAGGAGTTGGTCCTCCGGCTTGCGGACGATCTCGAACCCGCCGACCCCGGCCGGGAACCCGGTCTGCTGGGACTTCTCGAACAGCACGGCCGCCTGCTTGTTGTTGACGTACCGGTAGTCCGGGCCGCGGGCCGGGTTCCCCTTCCACAGGTCCTTCGGGTCCTCCGGCCGGGGGTAGAGGAGGTTGCCGTCCTCGTCCCGGGCGTCGGGCGGGTAGTCGAGTGACCGGGTGACGTACAGGTCGCCGCGGTGGATGCCGACGGTCTCCCCGCCGAACCCCTGGGCCCGCTTGATGTAGTTCTGGGCCGTCTGCTTCTGCTGCGGCTCCTCGGGGTACTTGAAGACGACCACGTCGCCCCGGTTGGCCGCCGTCAGGTGGTAGATCGGCTTGAGCACCAGGACCCGGTCGCCGGTGTTGTTGTCCGGCCACGGCTTCAGGTCGTCGACCCGCCCGGGGAACCGGCAGTTCGGGCAGGTGTACCCGACCAGCTTGTGCTTCCGCCCGGTGACCGGGTTGGCCTCGACCTCGTCGTGCGAGTTGACCGGGAACTCGTGGCCGCACTTCGGGCAGGTCAGAATCTTCTGGTAGCCGTACAGGGTCTCCGCCATCGACCCGGTGGGGATGACGAACGCCTCGGTGACGAACAACTTCAGCAACAGGACGAGGACGACCACGAACACGACCGTCTCGACCGCCTCGCGGGTCGGGTCGCGGTGGGCGGTCGGCTGCTTCTTCGGGTCGGCGGTCGCGGCGGTAGCCATACGGTCCTCGGCGGTCGTACCGACGGGTCAACGACCAGGGTTATTCGTCGGATCGGGTCGGCTCTTGGCGAACGGCCCGGCGTCAGCCGGCCGGTCGGGGTCGGGTCTTCGGCCCGGAGGGCCGGGTCTCCGGCCTGAAAGGCCGGTTCCGTCAGCCCAGCCCGGAGGGCTGGGTCGGCGTCCGCCAAAGACCCCGGCCCTGTCAGGGCCGTTCCCGGGCCGCGACCGCCGGACCCGGAACGACCCC
>JAIEQN010000177.1 GCA_019747685.1 Gemmataceae bacterium | reverse complement strand
GCGCGCCCCGGTCGCTGGAACACCCCCCCGGCCCCACCCGCCCCCGCCCCCCCGACCCCGCGGGGGGGTCAACCCCTACTTCACCTCCAGCAGCTCGAGCCGGAACACCAGGTCGGAGTTCGGCGGGATGTCGCCCTTCTGGCGGGGCCCGTAGCCCAGCGCGGCCGGGACCTTCAGCACCCGGACCCCGCCCGGCTTCATCCCCGGGACGCCCTCCTGCCACCCCTTGATGAGCTTGCCCAGCGGGTACTCGATCGGCTCGCCGTCCTTGACGCTGCTGCCGAACATCGTCGCCTTGTCGTCGGTCAGCCAGCCGGTGTAGTGGAACCGGATCGTCGCCCCGGGCTTGGCCGGGTCGCCCTTCCCCTCCTTCTCGTCGATGGACTCCAGCCCGGCGTCGCCGAGCTTCTTCCACTTGTCCGACTTCAGGTCGGGCCGCTTCAGCTTGGCCGCCTTCTCCTTCTCGGCCGCGTCGTCGGCGGGGGTACGGCCGCCGGCGGCCAGCACCAGGCCGGCGGCCAGGGCCAGCGCGAACGATCGTCGCATCGGGGACTCTCCGCGTGGGTCGGATTGGTTTGGTGGCACGGGCCTCCCGGCCTGTGCGCACAGGCCGGGAGGCCCGTGCCACCGGAGCCAGCCTGCGGCCTCGGGCGCCTACTTCGCCTGGAGCAGTTGGACCTCGAACACCAGGGTGGCGTCCGGCGGGATGTCCGCCCCGGCGCCCCGCTTGCCGTAGGCCAGGTCGCCCGGAATCTTGAGCCGCCGGACCCCGCCCGGCTTCATCCCCGGGATGCCCTCCTGCCAGCCGCGGATCACCTGGGTCAGCCCGAACTCGATCGGCTCGCCCCGGTCGACGCTGCTGTCGAACTTCTTCCCGGTGGTCAGCCAGCCGGTGTAGTGGACCTTGACCCGGCCGCCCGACCTGGCCGGCTCGCCCTGGCCCTCGGTCACGTCCCAAATCTCCAGCCCGTTCGGCCGCCTCTGCCAGCCGGCGTCGTTCAGGTCGGGAAAGGTCATCGTCTCCTCCTCGGTTAGGGTTTCCCGCCGGGCCGGCCCGGCGGCCGCCGCCGCAGCTTCAGCTTCGGGACCGGCACGTCGTGCTCGTCCTCCAGGTCGCCGACGATCTCCTCCAGCACGTCCTCCATGGTGATCAGCCCGCGGACCCGGCCGTCCTTGCCCCGGACCACGGCCATCGGCCGGTGGGACCTGCGGAACAGCTTGAAGGCGTGGGCCACCGGCTCGTCCGGGTCGAGGAACGTCGGCGGGTACAGGGCGTCCTCGACGACCACCGCCCCGGACGTGCTGAACAGGAAGAACAGGTCCTTGGTGTTGACGATGCCCACCACGTTGTCCGGGGTCCCGTCGTACACCGGCATCCGGGTGTGGGCCCCCAGCCGGGCGGTCTCCAGCACCTTCTCCGGCGGGGCGTTCAGGGCCAGGGCCACCATCTTCTCCAGCGGGACCATGCAGTCCCCGACCGTCTTGTCCCGGAGGGCGAACACGTTCATCACCATCTCGGCCGCGTCCTCGTCCAGCTCCCCGGCCTCCTCGCTGTCCTCGACCAACAGCCGCAGCTCCTCGACCGTGTGGACCTCCCCCTCGTCCGGGTCGGCCCGGTACCCGAGCCGGCGGAGGAACCACCCGCTCGACCCGTTCAGCAGGCCGATCAGCGGGTGGGTCAGCCACCCGAACCAGGCCACCGGCCGGGCCACCCACAGGGCCACCGCCTCGCTCGACTGCAGGGCCGCCAGCTTCGGCATCTGCTCGCCGAAGACGACGTGCAGGTACGTGATCAGCCCGAGGGTGACGAGGACGGACAGGGTCCGGGCCCACCCGCCGTGCAGGTCCAGCCCCTCGAACGCCGGGTGCAGGGCCGAGTGGATGGCCGGCTCGCTGACGAACCCGAGGGCCAGACTCGCCACCGTGATCCCGAGCTGGCAGGCGGCCACGCTCCGGTTCAGGTCGACGACCGCGGCCATCAGGGCCCCGGCCCCGGCCCGGCCCTGGTTGACCAGCTCCTCCACCCGGGTCTTGCGGACCGCCACCAGGGCGAACTCGGCCGCCACGAAGTACCCGTTCAGGGCCACCAGCAGCGGGATGGCCAGCAGCCCGAGGACGGTCCGGACCGCCTCCGGGTCGGCGGCGAAGAGGGGTGGGGTGGTGAGCGGGTGGAGGGGTGACAAACGGCCGGCCCCGGCGGAGCGGATACCGGGGGCATTGTACGCCCCCGGGCCGCCGGGACCGGCTTTTCGCCCGCCGCCCGGCTACTTCGGGCCCGGCGGGACGTGCTTCTTCAGCCAGCCGAACACCTCCTCGTGCCAGTACTTGCTGTTCCGCGGCTTGAGCACCCAGTGCCCCTCGTCCGGGAAGTTGACGAACCGGCTGGGCACCCCCTGCCGCTGGAGGGCCGAGAACAGCTCGTGCCCCTGGCCGATCGGGCAGCGGAAGTCCAGGTCGTTGTG
>JAIEQN010000592.1 GCA_019747685.1 Gemmataceae bacterium | reverse complement strand
CCGTCCGCTCGTCCTCATGCCGCCGGGTTACAACACCGAGACGCCGGGGGCTAGATGTCTTCAACACGGCAATTCCGGCTCTACGGACCGTCGAGGCGGTCGGCGAGGTCCGGAAGGGGCTGGAAAAGGGGAAGGTGCCGGCCGACAACATTGAGGCGTTGACCGGCACGATGCGGGGGCTGGAACGGGACGGGTTGGTTGACAAGCCGACGTTCCGGCGGTTCATGCCGGGGGCAACGGACGGGGACCAAACCGCCTACCTGATCTGCACCTCGGCCGGCGAGGTCGGGGTGGACATTTCGGCCGGCCACCTGGTCTGCGACCTGACGCCGTTCGACAGCGTGGCCCAACGGCCCGGCCGGGTGAACCGGTACGGCGACCGGCCGGCCACGGTCCACGTGTTCCACGAGGCCGGGCCGTCCGACATGAAGAAGGACGACCCGTTCGACCAGCGGCGGTGGCTGGCCCTAGCGCTCCTCCGGGAGTTGGGCGAGGACGCCAGCCCGGCCGCCCTCGGACGGCTCCCGCTGGACCGGCGGATCGCGGCGTTCAGCCCGCCGCCGGTGTGCGTACCGACCTCCGACATCCTGTTCGACGCCTGGGCGCTCACCACCGTCCGCGATCGGTTGCCCGGCCGGCCGCACGTCGCCCCGTACCTCCACGGCCTCGGCGGGTGGGAGCCGCCGCAAACGTTCGTCGCATGGCGGGAGGAGGTCGAGGTCGTGATTGGCGAGTTGTTAGCCCGGTACAAGCCGAAAGTCCTGCTCGAAGAATACCCACTCAAGCCGCACGAACTGCTCCGGGACGCCTCGTACCGGGTATTCGACCGCCTGTCGAAGCTCAAAGCCCCGCCCGACACCCCGGTGTGGGTCGTTGACGACGACGGCACGGTGGACGTAACGACCCTGCAAGACTTCATCGCGGCCGGGAAAGACGACCTCGGCGACAAGACCGTCCTGCTCCCCCCGTCGGCCGGCGGACTGGGGGGCAATGGGATGCTGTCCGCCGACAGCCCGACCGCGAACGATGTGGCCGACGAATTGTTCGACGGGCATGGCAACCGCCGCCGAGTCCGGGTGAAGTCCGACGACCCGGCCTACGACGCCATGACCACCGACATGCAGCGATCGTTCCGGATGGAGTTGCCGACCGGTGGGGACGACGAAGACGGCGAGCGGCGGTCGTGGGACTGGTTCGAGCGGCCGGCCGACGCCGACGGGGACGGGTCGAAGTCGGGGAAGCGGCCGGTGCTGTGGGAGGTGCACGTCGGCGATGTCGTCCGGAACACGAAGGCCCTCGTCGGTAAGCTCCCGCTACCGGAGGGGATGAAACAGGCGTTCGTCCGGGCGGCCGAGTGGCACGACCACGGCAAGCGGCGGCCGCTGTTCCAGCGGGTCCTCGGCAACGCCGACCCGAACCGGCTGCTCGCCAAGTCCGGCAAGTTCGGCCGGGCCACCGGCGGGGACGAGTACTACCGCCACGAGTTCGGGTCGCTACTCGATGTGCGGGACGAGAAGCAAGCCTACCTGGCCGAGTTCAACATGCTCTCGCCCGAGATGCGGGACTTGGTGTTACACCTGATCGCCATCCACCACGGGCGGGGCCGGCCGCACTTCCCGGCCGACGAGGTGTTCGACCCGGGCCGGCCGCAGGCCCTGGCCGACGCCCTCGCCGCCGAGGTGCCCCGGCGGTTCGCCCGGTTGCAGCGGCGGTACGGGCGGTGGGGACTGGCGTACCTGGAGTCGCTGTTGCGGGCGGCCGACTACGCGGCCAGCGCGAGCCCGTCGGCCGTCATCGCGGAGGACGACCAATGAGCTTCGCGGTGAACGTCGACCCGTCCAACCCGGGCCAGTTCTTCGCCTGCTGCGGCCTCCTGGAGCTGGCCGACCGGCTCTGGCCCGGCGGGGCCGAGGGCTGGTTCGCCCCCGGCGAGTTCCACATCGCTTGCGGTGGCACGCTTGCCGAGCTGCTGAACGCCCTCGTCTCCTGCCGCGTGGAGGAGGTGCTAAGGCTCGAAAACGGGATCGAGGTCAAAAGGCTGCTCGCCCCGCTCCGGCTGACGTTCCCGGACCCGCGGCCGTTCGTCCTGACCCTCGACGCCTGGGTGACGATCCGTCCGGAAAAAGGCGTGGTCCAAGCGGTCGCCAACCCGCCCTGGAACTTCTGGTCCGGGCATCGAACTCCGATGCGGATTTGGCCGGCCCTCCGGGGCGCCCTCGCCGGGCAACTCGGGGCACTCTACCCGGCCGACTTGGCGGACCTCTTTCACCACCGTGTACTGCTCTCCGGACGGTTCGGGTTCGACCCCGGGGCCGCCTGGACGGCCCTCGATGTCGGGTTCTCGCCGAACGAGCAGGGCGTCGATGTCGCCTCGTCGGCAGCGGTCGAGCTGCTAGTCGGCTGACACTTTCGAGTTGCCGACTGCCCGCGCGGCGGTACTCCTGGGGGCACCGGGAGGA
>JAIEQN010000882.1 GCA_019747685.1 Gemmataceae bacterium | reverse complement strand
CCCCCGAGCCCGCCGCCGCCCAGCCCGCCGCCACCGATCCCGCCCTGGCCGCCGCCCTGGCCCTGCTGGCCGCCGAGGTAGCCGAAGAGGTTCTGCGAGAAGTTCGTCCCGAACAAGCCGATCTGCTGGGCCGCCTGGGTCGGCCGCCACGTGCCGGGCGGCTGGTACGGCAGGAAGTTGCCCCGGGCCTTGGTCCCCGGCGGCTGGGCCGTGACCGCCCCGGTCCACGGGATGATGGCGCAGGCGGCCAGCCCGAATACCAGGTAGCCGAGCGGGCGGTGGATCGTGCGGAGCATCTCGAACCCTCGACTCGGGGATGACGACGCAACGGTCGTGGGCCGGCCGGCCGCCGCGGGCGGCACAGTCCAGATTACCCACTGTAAGACCGAATGCAACCGGACCACCCAGCTTGCGCCGGTTGCCACCGATTTTTCCCGAACTTCCGGACCGCGGGTAGCGGTTGCGCCGGGCGGCTGAAACCGGCCCCCCGGCCGGGCGTCATTCCCGTACAACACGGGGGATCGGGGCGGGTTGGCGCGGGCGGGGCGGTTTTCCGACCACCCGGCCCGGCCGCCGGCCTCACGACCCGACCCCCCCAAGCCCCGACCGCCCGGAGGGTTGCGCATGTCCGCCCGGTCGTCCGTCCCGGCCGCCGCCCTGCTGGCCGGCCTCGCCGCCACCGTAGTGGGAGTCGGGTTCACGCCCCTCGCCCGCCGGGCCGCCGCCCAGCCGGCCGACGCCCCGCCGGGCGTCCGCTACGTCCCGGCCGACGCCGCCCTGTTCGTCCACGCCGACGCGGACAAGCTTTACGGCGGGCCGATCGGCCAGGCCATCCGCAAGGCCGACCCGAAGACGTTCGACCAGCTCGCCGGCCAGGCCAAGGCCCTGTTCGGGCTGAACCCCGACGACCTCCGGGCCGTGACCGCCTTCTGGCCCAAGCTCAAGCAGCCGCAGGACATGCAGACCCTCGGCCTGGTCCTGACGTTCAAAGTCGGGTACGACAAGGCCAAGCTGGAGAAGGGCATCAAGGAGATCGCCGACGGCGTCCCGTTCGCCGTCCACACCCCGTCCGACCGGACGGTCGTGGTCCTGACTAACGGCCTCGGGGCGGAGTACGCCAAGCCCCGGCCGGCGGGCGAGGCCGGGCCGCTGGCCGCCGCCCTGAAGGAGGCCGCGTCCGGGAAGTACATGCTGGTCGCCGGGTCGGCCCCGGACAGCCTGCCGGACGAAATCCGCGGCGACGACCTGCCGCCGGACGTTCGCCCGTTCAAGTCGATCTTCCGGGCCAAGGCCGTGGTCGGGCTGGTGTCGGTCGGCCGGGAGGTGACGGTCGAGGCCCGGGTGACGGCCGACACCCCGGCCCGGGCGGTCGAGGCCGAGAAGAGCTTGGGCCTGCTGACCAAGCTCCTCCAGGACGGGCTGGCCGGGCTGACGAAGGAACTCGGCCCGGCCCGGGAGAAGGACCCGGGGCTGAGGGACGTGGCCACCCTGCTGAAGGCGGCGGACGCCGCCCTGAAGGGGGCCAAGTACGAGACCCGGGGGAACGAGGCCGTGGCCCGGGTGAGCGTGCCGGCCGACCTGCCGTTCGGCGGGGCCTACGTCGCCGCCGTGGCCAAGGTCCGGGGGGCGGCGGCCCGGAACGTGTCGGCGAACAACCTGAAGCAGATCGCCCTGGCCATGCACGGCTACGCCGACACCTACGGGGCCTTCCCCCCGGCCGCGGTGGTGGACAAGGAGGGCCGGCCGCTGTTGTCGTGGCGGGTGCTGATCCTGCCGTACATCGAGCAGGACAACCTGTACAAGCAGTTCAAGCTGGACGAGCCGTGGGACGGGCCGAACAACAAGAAGCTCCTGGCCAAGATGCCGAAGGTGTACGCGATGCCGGAGAAGGCGGCCCCGGACGCCACCACGACCTACTACCGGGTGTTCACCGGCCGGGGGGCGGCGTTCGACCTGCTCCAGGGGGTCAAGCTGCCGGCCGGGTTCCCGGACGGCACCTCGAACACCCTGCTGGTGGCGACGGCCGCCGAGGCGGTCCCGTGGTCGAAGCCGGACGAGCTCCCGTTCGACCCGGACGCGGACATGACCAAGCTCCTCGGGTTCTTCACGAACGGGGTGTGCAACGTCGCCTACGCCGACGGGTCGGTCCGGGGGTTCAAGAAGACGGTCAAGCCGCAGACCCTGAACCTCGTGATCCAGCGGGACGACGGGATGGTGATCCCGGACCTGGACGACTGATTACGCCGCACAGGCCGGGAGGCCTGTGCCACCAGGAATCATGCTTGGTGGCACAGGCATTCCTGCCTGTGCCCGCTCTGCAGCATTTCCCGCGCGGGCCGGTGCCCGCGCGCCCGGTCATTCAACGGAGGGTTTCCCATGCTCCGCGCACTCCGGCACGCGGCCGGGCCGGCGGCTCTGGCCGGGCTGGTCGCCGGCCTCCTGGCGGCCGGGCCGGCC
>JAIEQN010000784.1 GCA_019747685.1 Gemmataceae bacterium | reverse complement strand
CCCGGCACCTCGGCCTCCGCCGGCCGGTCGCCCTGAAGGTGGTCGGGACCGGGCGGTTCGCCGGCCCGGCCGAGCGGGCCCGGTTCCGCCGGGAGGCCGAGGCGGCGGCCCGGCTGCGGCACCCGCACATCGTCGCCGTGTACGACGTCGGGGAGCAGGACGGGTGCCCGTACCCGGCCCTGGAGTACGTCCCCGGGGGGACCCTGGCCCGGCGGCTGGCCGTCGGCCCGCTGGCGACCCGGGACGCGGCCGGGCTGGTCGAGACCCTGGCCCGGGCGGTCGACCACGCCCACCGGGCTGGGGTCGTCCACCGGGACCTGAAGCCGGCCAACGTCCTCCTCCAGAGGACAGAGGACGGAGGACGGAGGACAGATGAACCCCCATCTGTCCTCCGTCCTCCGTCCTCCGTCCCAAGGTGGCCGACTTCGGGCTAGCGTCAGTGTCGGGGGACGGGACCGGGCTGACCGCGACCGGGGCGGTGATGGGCACCCCGAGCTACATGGCCCCGGAGCAGGCGGAGGGCCGGCCGGCCGGCCCGGCGGCCGACGTGTACGCCCTGGGGGCGGTCCTGTACGAGTGCCTGACCGGCCGCCCGCCGTTCAAGGCGGCGACGGCGGTGGAGACGCTGATCCAGGTCCGGGAGGCCGACCCGGTCTCGCCGTCGCGGCTCCAGCCGGGGTTGCCCCGGGACCTGGAGACGGTCTGCCTGAAGTGCCTGCGGAAGGTGCCGGAGAAGCGGTACGCTTCGGCCGCGGACCTGGCCGACGACCTCCGCCGGTTCCTGGACGGCCGGCCGGTGATGGCCCGGCCGGTCCCGGCGGCGGTCCGGGGGTGGAAGTGGGTCCGGCGGAACCCGGCGCTGAGCGCGACGGGGCTGGTGGCGGGGGTGGCGGCCGCCCTCGGGTGGCTGTGGCAGGAGGCCGAGGCCGACCTGGACTTGGCCCAGGGGGATAAGACCCAAGCGGTGGACAAGGCCGCCGAGCTCCAAGTAAAGGCCGACGAGCTCCAAGTAAAGCAGGGGTGGGCGGTGAACACCCTCCGTGCGACTGAGTCCGTCCGGGACACGCTGGTGCGAGAGCGGGAGGAGCGAGCCGGAAGAGCGGGAGGAGCGAGCCGGATCCGAGTACCGGGTGGCGATCCTCCTTGCCCACCAGGCACTGCGGGACGGGGACGACAGCGGGGCCCAGACTCTGCTGAGCAACACCCGGAAGGACTTCCGAGGGTGGGAGTGGCGGTATCTCGAACGTTCGGTCTACGATCGGATCGGAGTCCAGTGGGAGCTGCACGACCGGGTCCGCGCAATCGCCTGCCTCCCGGCCGGGGCCTCGGCCCTGACCGCGTTGTGGGGTGCGGCCGCCAGGGGGGCGGGCCGGGCTACCTCAGCCACAGTCCTGGACGGCCACACCGACCGGGTGACATCGGCGGCGTTCAGCCCGGACGGGGCCCGGGCGGTCACCGCGTCGGCCGGCGGCACCGCCCGGGTGTGGGACGCCAGCACCGGGGCCGAAGTCGCGGCGCTGGCCGGGCACCGGGGGGGTGCCACCGCGGCCGCCTGGAGCCCGGACGGGGCCCGAGTGCTGATTGCCTCGGCCGACGGCACCGCCCGCATCTACTACGGCCCAGCTCCTCCGGGTGATAGGTAAGTAGCCGCCCCCGGGCACCCACGCCGGAGGCGGGGCGGGAGGCCGCGCAGGCCGGCGATGCCAGCCCGCGCGGATCGGTACCTACCGCCCGAGCGTACCGACTGCCAGGGACGCGGGACCGGCTGGTCGAGCTGTACGAGAAGATGGGTAAGCCGGAGGAAGCGGCGAGGTGGCGGGCCGAGCGGGCCAAGTACCTGCCGCACGTCGCCCCGCCGCCCCGGCCGGCGAGGTCGCCGGCGTCCGGCCGGGGCGTCCCACGCGGCAAGGCGCTCCGACAACAGGATGACGCGGACGTTCTACACCGACGTGGACGACCCGCCGGACGGAACGATCAAGAAGGCGTGACGTAACGGTTCACGGAACGGGCCGGCCGAGGCCGGCCTACAAAAGAGGATTCTCGCCGCAAGTCATCGCCACTTCAGCGGAGCGGGAGGGATTCGAACCCTCGGTACGGTTACCCGTACACAGCATTTCCAGTGCTGCACAATCGACCACTCTGCCACCGCTCCGGCGGCACGGACACGCCCGTCACCGGGCGGGTTCGTGGTGCCGGTCATCGTAGCACCGGCGGCCGAAGCCGACAACGGCCGGCCCGGGCGTCGGTCTGACGTTGTTTCTTCTGGTCGAGTCGGGATGGTTCAGGCGCGGGGTGTGTCTATCGGCCAGAACCAATGAGGGCGGTCCGAACGACGCGGGCGGGTAAAATGCCCCGATGCGGCCCATCTACCTCGACCACGCCAGCACCAGCCCGCTCCGGCCCGAGGCGGCCGCGGCGATGGCGGCCGCGTGGGCGGCGGCCGGCAACCCGGCG
>JAIEQN010000024.1 GCA_019747685.1 Gemmataceae bacterium | reverse complement strand
CCCGGTCCAGGTCGCCGGCCAGCCCGGGGGCGACGGCCGGGCCGGCGTCGCCGGCCGCCCCCCGGGCGGCGAACAGGGGCAGCAGGTTGGCCGTCTCCGTACCGCCGCCCGCCGCATCCGCCTCGACCCGGCCCGACAGCCCGAGCAGCGGGTCGTCGAGTTCCCCGGCCCCGAGCGCACGGGCCAGCACCCCGTCGACGACCCCCCGGGACCGGGCCCGGCCGTAGAACCCGACCCCCATCGGCTGGTGGGCCCGGAGCCACTTGTGGCACCCGGCCAGGTACAGGTCGCAGAACTCGCCCGCGAGGTCGGCCCCGGTGTGGCAGAACTCCTGGGCCCCGTCGACGGTCACGAACCACACCCGGTGGCGGGCCTCGACCGCCCGGACGATCCGCTCGACCGGCAGCCGCACCCCGAGGTGGCCGACCGCGGTCAGGAACAACCCGTCACAGCCGGCCTAGGCGTACCGCCGGCAGGCCCGGTCGACCACCTCGTCCGCGGTCACCCGCCCGGCCAGGGCGTCGTCCCGGACGGCCAGGGTGGTGACGGTACGGCCGAACCGCGTAGCTGTGGTGACGAGCTGGTCGTGGTACGGCGGCCAGCCGAGGTCGGTGGTGAGGACGTTCCGGCACAGACGGGTGAGGAGCCGGGCGGCGAACCCCATGAGGGCGGCCGACCGGGCGGCGAGCAGGACCGGCAGGTCGGGGCGATGGCCGGCCAGCCGCCGAAGTGCCCCCTTCAGCTCCCCCACCCCGGCCCACGGAGCCAAACCCGGGTAACGGTCCCGGACGGCGGGCGGGAGGGCGTCGAGCCCGCGGCGGAGGAACCGGTCGAAGTACGCCGACCCGCCCTCGTCTGCGGCCAATCGGACGGCGTCGGCCTGGGCCCGGGCGGCCCCCGGGGAGGCCCGGCCGAGCCGGGCGGTGTCGAGGTACAACAGGTCGGACACGGCGGCCCCGGGGCACGGACGGGCGTCGATCCGACGCCCGATCCGATCTTACGCGGGGCCCTCGGTCCGGGCCAACAGGTCGCGGTACGGGACCGCGAACAGGGCCAGCCGGTCCCACCGGTCCCGGGCCAGCCGGACCGCCTGGCGGTCGACCGACAGGGTGAACCGGACCGGCCGGGCCCGGTCGTCCAGCTCCAGGGTGCCGACCGCCCGGTCCCCGTAGACGCCGAAGTCCCCCAGGAGGTCCGGCTCCCCCCGGACGTCGGCCTCCCGGGCCAGGTGCACCCGCAGCCCGGCGGCGTGCTGCTCCTCGACCCACGGGCGGACGGCGTCGGCCGGGAGGGATGCCCCCGCCGGCCAGAGCGCGTCCGAGAGGATAATCACCCGCTCGATGAACACCCCGCGGTCGGCGGCGGCGAGGTTGGCCCGCAGGCTCTGCCGGCCGGGCGGGTCCTGCCAGTAGTCGGCCGCCCGGGCCCAGGCGACCGACCGGTACTCCCTCACGTCCGGACTGGCGAGCAGCTTCTCGTACACCGTCCGCCACGCCTCGGTCCCGGCGAAGACCGCGGTGCCGGCGGCCAGGGCGTCGAGCTGGGCGTTGACCGCGGCCAGCTTCAGGGCGGCGATCTCCCGGAGGGCCGGGTCGTCCCGGCGGGCGAGTTCGGTCAGGGCGCGGCAGAACGCCAGGTAGCCGTCGTACAGGTCGTGCTCGGGGGCGTGGGCGAGCGGGACGGCCAGCCGCTCGAGCAGCTCGGCCCGGCGGCGGTCCCGGTCGTCCTCCTGCTCCAGGTAGGCGAAGAAGAGTCCGGCCAGGATGCTGACCAGCGCCCCGAGGACGGCGACCTGGGCGGCCGGCGGGGCGAACGCGGACACCAGCCCCATGACGAGCGACCCGACGAGGGCCGGGCCGGCGAACCGGAAGCTGAGCAGGACGGGGCGGCGGGGCGGTGTCGTGTGGGCCATAGGGCAACAGGTACGGCGGCCCGACGGGGCCGGCTGCACCCTCAGTGTCGGCTCGCCCGGCCGGGAACTGAAGCCGGGGCGGCGCGGAGTCGGCCACCCCGCCCGTCAACCGGGTTCACGCCCTTCGGCCGCCGGGTCGCCCGTGACTCCGGTTTGCGGACCGGCCGGGGGGCCGGTTTCGTTCCTCACAGCTCCCCGGCCGGCCGCCGCGACCCACCGCTCGTACAGGGCCAGCCGGTGGTCGGCGGTGTCGAACTGGGCCAGGAACTCCCCCCGCCCCTTGGCCGACAGCCGGGCGGCGAACCGCCCGGCCCGCTCCCGCTCGGCGGCCACGAACGCATCGAAGGCGGCGAGCGCCTCCGGCCGCGTCTGTTCCAGCCGGGCCAGGTCCGCCCGGAGGCGGGCCGCCCGGGCGGCCTCCCGGTCCAGCGGGCTCGTCGTGGCGGCCGGCGCCGGCCCCCCGGCCCGCTTGACGAACCGCTCGGGCGGGCCGAACTCGTCCCGGATGGCGGCCGCCAGCCACGCCCCGGGGGTGGT
>JAIEQN010000115.1 GCA_019747685.1 Gemmataceae bacterium | reverse complement strand
ACCGGCTCGACCGGACGGGCCGACTGTTCGGCGAGGCCGACCCCGCCGCCGCGGCCGACCGGCTACTCGCCCGGTACCGGGAGACCGGCGGCCTGGAGCAGCCGGCCCGGCACCGGGCCGTCGCCGACCACCCCCGCGACGCGGACCGGCTGAACGCCCGCATCCAGGCCGCCCGGTGGAGGGCCGGACTCCTCGGCCTGGCGTCCGTCCGGGTGAACCCCGGGTGCCGGGTCCGGAGCGGCGACCGGGTGGTCTTCACCCGGTCGAGTGTGGCGCACCGGGTCCGGGCCGGCCAGGGCGGCACCGTGACCGCGGTGAACCCGCTCCTCCGGACCGTCCGCGTCCGGACGGACCGGGGCGACCTGATCGCCGTCCCGGTCGGCCAGTTCCCGCACCTCCGGCTCGGGTACGCCGACCCGCTCCGGGCGCTGACCGCCGGGGCCGCGTGCCTGTACGCCCTCGTCCGCGGCCCGGGGTTCGACCGCCGGGCGGCCGACGTGTTCCTCACGGTCCCGGGGGAAAGGGCGGAACTGTTCACCGACCGGACGCCGGGCGAACTCGCCCACCTGATGGCCCGCAACGACCAGGGCTACGTGCGGGTCGTCGGCGTCCCGGTGCTGCCCCACGAGCCCGAACGGCACCTGTAGCCGAGCGGCCGACCCGTCGCCCAGAGGAGGGTGTGGGATGACCCAGAACGACATCGGGGTGCTGGCCTTCCTGGTCGGACTGCCGGCCGCGGCCTTCGTGATGACGGTCCTGGAGTGGCTGTTCGTGAGGCGGCGGCCGGAGTCCGTGTTCCGACGGGGGGCCAAACTCCTGTCCGTTGCGGAGGCCGCGCGGCGGGCGGCCCGGTGCCCAGCCGGGCGGTTTCCGCCGCCGCCGGGGTTCACCGGGCTGGCGTTCGGGGGGCTCCGGCTGCTGCTCGAGTACGCTTGGACGGGAATTATAATTTTGGGCGAAACCGGCAGCGGCAAGTCCACGCTGGTGCTCCAGTACATCGACAGCGTCCTGGACCTCATCACCCGCCTTTCCCGAACCGGCCGCGGGACCGAGGTCCGGGCGGTCCTCTTCGACGCCAAGAGGGATCTGACGGGACACATCCTCGGCCGCCTGCCGCCGGGCGTGCCGGTCTACATCGTCCTCCCGTTCGACGCCCGGTCCGCGCGATGGCGGGTGGCCGAGGACATCTGCACGCCGGCCGAGGCCGAGCAGCTTGCCGCCGTACTGATCCCGGAGGGGAAGGCCGGCGACAACCAGCCGTTCTGGCGTCTGGCCTCCATCGACACGGTGACCGTGGTCGTCGTGGGACTCATCCGGGCGGCCCCGGGGCGGTGGACGCTCAAGGACGTCAAGCACATCTGCCGCTCCCGCCGCCGGCTCAAGTGGTTCCTCCGCCAGTGGCCGGACACCTGGGACGTGGCCGCCCAGTACCTGAACAACCGGTCGGCCCGCGAAGTGGTGGCGACCATCGGCGTGTACCTGGGCCGGTACGGGGCGGTCCTGGGATGCTGGGACCGGGCCGAGATGTCGTTCAGCATCCGTGAGTTCTTGGACTCCGGCGGGGTGCTGGTGCTGGGCCTGGACGACAGCGTGGCCGAGGCCCTGAAGCCGCTCTACGCCCTCATGGCCCGCCGGCTGAGCGACCTGATCCTGGCCCGGAACGACCCAACCCGGCCGACCTTCATCGTCAAGGACGAGGCCGCCCTGTTCGGCAAGATCGACCTCCTGCCCCTCGCCCTGAAGGGCCGCAGCGCCGGGGCGTCCATCCTGCTCACCACCCAGGACGTGCAGTCGCTGGAAGTGGTCCACGGCGAGAAGGAGGCCCGCACCCTGATCGGCAGCCTGCTCACCCGGGGGCTGTTGCGGGTGACGTCCGAAGCCTCCTGCCGCTTCTCCAGCGACGCCATCGGCGAGGAGGAGGTGTACCAGTACACGACGAACGTCGCCGAAGGCGGCCCCGGTCGGACCGTGACCCGGTCGGAGGCCGTCGTCCGCCGCCCCGTCGTGCTCCCGGACCAGATCAAAAGCCTACCCCGCCCGGACTGGGCCGCCGGCGAGGTGAGCGGGTACTTCGTCCTGCCCGACGTGGGGGCTTACCGGGCCGACGTCCGCTTCCGGGACGACGCCCCGCCCCCGCCGCCCGGCCCGCCGGTCCCGGACTACCTGCCGCGGCCGGGGGCCGACCAGACCCCCGTCCCGTTCGGCCGCCACGACCTGGCCCGCCTGGGCCTGCCCGACAACCCGCTCACCCGCAAGGTGTTCGGGGTCGCGGACGGCTTCAAGCCCGGCCCTAAACCCGCCCCCTGACCCGACCCGGAGGATCACCGCGATGACGACGCTCCTGCGACGATTGACGGCCGCGGCCGCACTGGCCCTCCCGGCCGCGGCCGGCGGCTGCGGGCCGGCCCCCGCCGCGGCCAAGCCGGCGACGACCGAGACG
>JAIEQN010000054.1 GCA_019747685.1 Gemmataceae bacterium | reverse complement strand
GGTGCCGCGGGGGATCGTCCCGCTGCCGGACGGGCGGGTGCTAGTCCGCCGGGCCGGGGCGGCCGGGTGCTACGGGCCGGACGCCGGCCGGTGGATGCCGTCCGACGACCCCGGCGGCTGGGTCCCGCTCGGCGACGGGGTGTTCGCCTTCGGGGGCGGAATCCCGTCCCCCGCCCTCGACTCGCTCACAGACCCGGGTTAGGCTTGTTGTAGGTGGTGTCGGCCCGTCCTCACGGAGGCCCCGCATGGCCGGCTACGTCGTCTGCCCCTGCTGCGGCCGTCAGGTCCCCGCCACCGCCGCCGATGTCGGCCGGGCCGTCGTCTGCCCGACCTCCCGCCAACTGGTGATGGTCCACCCCGGCGACCTGCGGGAGGTCGCCGAACCGGCGGCCGCCGAGCCGTCGACCCCCCGCGGCCGGAAGCGGCGGGCCGTCGCCCTGCTCCTGCTCTTGGCCCTCGGGCTGGGCGGGTATCTCGCCGCCGACCGGCTCCGGGGTCCAAAGCCCAACCCGAACGAGGTCGCGGCCGCCGACGCGGGGACGAACACCCCGGCCGCCCCGGTGCCGATCGATCCCGGCCCCCGTCTCCCCGAACCGGCACCCTCGGTTACACCTCCGGGGGTTCACACCCCCGGCTCGCCCCTGCCGGCACCTCCGGGGGTTCATGCCCCCGGCTCGCCCGTGACGGTCGTGACCCAGCCGCCGGCGGTCGTGGTCGATGGGGACGTGGCCGCGAAGGACGCCCGGGGGCTGTCCTTCCACCGGCTGATGAAGCGGATCGACCTCCGCACCGCCGACGAGTTGCAGAAGGAGTTGCTGGCGATCCGGGAAATCAGCCTCGACACCCCGGCCGCCCCGAACACCTCCCGCGACCTGTACGCCCTGGGCATCGCCCGCCGGTCGGCCGGGGCCGTCTACCCCGGGCCGGCGGTCGCCGCCAAGGGCCGGGACGACTTGGCCGGGCTGGCGTTCAAGCTCGGCCCGGCGGCCGTCCTGCTCAAGGATAAAGCCGAGGCCCTGGACGCCCTGTCGAAGCGGCTCCGGGCGGAAGTCCAGAAGTGCATCCCGGCCGACAAGACCGACCCCCGGCCGGACCCCGACAAGCTCCATGCCGCCCTGATCGCCGACGGGGCGGACGGCCGCTGGGCCAAGCCCGAGGCCGTGCCGTGCGTCCAGCAGATGTTGCAGGCCGAGGGGCGGGACGTGCGGCGGGTCAGCGTGCAACTGCTCCGCGACATCCCGGACGCGGGTGCGACCGACGCCCTCGTCCGCTGGGCGGTGTTCGACCTCGACCCGGCCAACCGGGCGGCCGCGGTGGACGCCCTCCGCGCCCGCGACCGGGCGGCGGTGGTCGCCAAGCTACTCGCCCTCCTCCGCTACCCGTGGCCGCGGGCGGCCGAGCACGCGGCCGAGGCCCTGGTCGCCCTGGACGCGAAAGAAGCCGTCCCCGACCTGGCGACCATCCTGCCCTTGCCGGCCCCGGACGCCCCGGCGGCGTCCGGCCTGCCGAACGAGTCGCGGAACTTCCGCCGCGAGCTGGTCCGCACCAACCACGCCCGCAACTGCCTGATGTGCCACACGCCGTCGGCGAGCGAAGCCGACCTCGTCCGCGGGGCCATCCCCGACCCGACGCGACCCATCGCCCCGCCGGTCACGCCCGGGTACTACCGCGAGGGGAGCCGGTTCGTGACCGCGTCCGAGACGCACCTGTGGCAGGACTTCTCGGCCGTCCAGCCGGTCCCCGACCCCGGCCCGTGGCCGGCCCGGCAGCGGTACGACTACCTGGTGGCCGTCCGCCCGGCCCGGGCCGGGGAGGAGTCGCGCGAACCCGGGGCCTACCGGGCGGCGGTCCTGTGGGCGCTCCGGGAGCTGACCGGCCGGGACCGGGGCGACGCCGTCGAGGTCTGGGCCGACCTCCGCGACGGCCGGCCGCCGCCGGACGACCGGCTGTCGGCCGGGGCCGGCCGGTTCCTGGTGCAACTGACCAACCCGGAGGCCCTGATCGTCCTCGGGCTGCACGAGTTCGGCATGTCGTTCTTCGACCTGACGGCCGACGAGCAGGCGGTCGTCCTGGCCCGGTTCCGCCGGCAGTACGGGGTCACGGTCAGCCGACAGGCGCTGATCGCCTACCTCGACGGGGTCGCCCTGAACGGGCCGCCGGGCGTTCGGGCGCGGGCCGCCGAGCTACTCGTCAAGGTCCGGGGCGAGGACGGCTCGACCGAGTTCGACCCGGCGTCCGCCGGGCGGATGCTGAAAAACCCCCAGGTCCGGGTGCGGCGGGCGGCGGCCGAAGCCCTGGAGACGGTCGGGGTGAAGGCCAAGGGGCAGGCGAAGGTACTCGTCGTCGCCTTGTCCGACGACGACGCCGAGGTCCGGCGGGCGGCGGCGGCCGCCCTGGGCCACGTGCCGAGCGCCCCGGACGAGGTGTACGACGCCCTGG
>JAIEQN010000200.1 GCA_019747685.1 Gemmataceae bacterium | reverse complement strand
GCCGGGTCCTCAGTCGAGCCCGGTCGGCACCTCGCCGCCGCTGACGGTCCCCATCGCCCGCCACGAGGCCAGGTCGATCGAGTCCCGGACGAACCGGACCGACCCGTCCCCGAACCCGACGTTCACCCCGCCGGTGTGGCTGCTCGACGGCGGGATGACCATGGCCATGTTCGACATGTTCCCGGGGAACCCGATCCCGGCGCAGCTCGTCTGGTTCGGGGTGGCGACGTGGTTGTAGGTGGTGCAGCACATCTCGCCCATCACCCAGCTGTACCCCTGCTTGCTGGTCAGCGGGGTGGCGGTCACCGGGTCGATCCCCTTGCACACCCCGTACGGGTCGGCCGCCAGGGTGGCGTTGGGCACCGCCTTCATGTCCCGCCGGGGCTCGGGGAAGCCCTGGCCGCGGAGCTTCTCGCTGAACACCGCGGTGTTGCTCGTCCCGTCCCGGAGGTCGGTCATCTTGACCTTGCTCAGGTAGTACAGCGGGCCGTCCGGCCGGGCGTCCGGGGCGATGGTGCTCGGCTGCGACTCGGTCAGGTCGCACAGGAACTGCACCCCCTGGCTGGCCAGGTAGTTGTTCTGCCCGGGCCAGTCCCCGGGGGCCTGGGCCGCGTCCGACGGGCAGATGAAGGTGGGCACCCGGGTCCGGCAGGCGGCCGCGTTCACCCGCCCGGGGTTCTCCCAGGCCGGCATGAACGGGACCACCCCGCCCATCCCCGGGGTCTCCGGGGCCCGGCCGAAGTCGATCGCCCGGTACAGCGGGTCCTGCTCGATGTACGGCAGGAGCTGGCTGTGGATCGACCACCGGGCGTACACCGGGCACCCGGAGTACGACGACCCCTTGCCGGCCGGGAACGTCTTGTTCGCGTCGTGGTACCCGTGCAGGGCCAGGGCCATCTGCTTGACGTTGTTCAGGCACTGGGTCCGGGCGGCCGCCTCCCGGACCTTCTGGACGGCGGGCAGCAGCAGGCCGATCAGGATGGCGATGATGGCGATCACGACCAGCAACTCGATCAGCGTGAACCCGGGCTTCGGTCGGGGTCGGGGCATGGGGCACCGTCGATAAGGATGACTGCGTTCGGACGAGGATATGATACGTCGGCCCCGGCCGGGGCGGAAGGCGAAAACCGGGTGCCGCCGGGCCTTGGTGGCACCGGCCCCCGGCCGGGGCCACCGAGCCGATGCACGCGCGAATCGCGGCCGGGGTGGCCCGTTCCCGGCGGTCAGTCGAAGAACGGGAACAGCTTCTTGACCTCCGCCTCGGTCGGCCGGCGGCCGTACTCGCACACCTCGAACGCCTCGGCGTACTTGACCTTCTTCCCCCGGTCCGGGCCGTACCACTTCGCCAGCGCCTCGCGGTACTGGTCGGCCGCGTCGGCGTCCCGCCTGGCCCAGTAGTGCCCCTTGCGGAACCACGCCTTGCGGGCCGCCGGGTCGGACGCCGGCGGGACCCGCCGGAACTCCTCCTCGGTCCCCAGCGCCCCGCCCTCGTACACCTGCGACTCCAGCTCGTGCAGGGCGTCCAGCTTGGCGTCGATCACGTCGTCCAGGGCGACGGCGATGTCCGGCCGGAACGGGTACGGCTTCTTGAACCCGTCGGCCCCGTACAGGAACACCGGGTTCTCCTTCAGCGGCGGGGTGTCCGGGCAGAACTGCGGGACGGCCACCATGAACGCCGCGTCCTGGACCAGCACCCCGACGTACCGGTGGTCCGGGTGGTAGTCCCACGGGCGGTGGGCGATGACCACGTCGGCCTTCCAGTCGCGGATCAGCCGGGTGATCGTCTTGCGGTTCTCCAGGGTCGGCTCCAGCTCGCCGTCGTGGATGTCGAGGACCTGGGCGGTGACGCCGAGCACCTTGTCGGCGGCCTTCACCTCGGCGGTCCGCCGCTTGGCCAGTGGCCCGCCGGCCTCCCGCCAGTGCCCGATGTCGCCGTTGGTGACCGACACCAGCTTGACCTCGTGCCCGAGCTTGGCCCACTTGGCGGCGGTCCCGCCGGCCTTCAGCTCGGCGTCGTCCGGGTGGGCCCCGAAGACGATGATCCGGAGCTTGGCATCGGGCTTGGCCGGTTGCCCGGCCGGGAGGGCGGCGAAGGCCGCGAGCAGGAGGGCGGTCGGGGTCACGGGGGCCTCCGGGGTGTGAAACGGGGCGGGGCCGGGCTGTGGCCGATGATACCCCGGCGGCCACCCCGGCGGACAGGTTCGACCCCGGCCCGGCTCCGCGGCGGCACCACCCGGCCGCCCCCGGCCGGCGGCTCGGACTGAACGTGCGCACGGACCGTCCCCCGAAGCGACCAACCCCCGGGCGGGTCATGCCGTCCGGGGGCGGGGGGGTCCGCGGCGAGTTTTTCTTCCGAAGCGATGGCCGCACATTCGGTACGGCCGGCATCGGAGCGGGGCCGGCCGGCGGACGGGCCGACGCCGGGCCGGGCCGGCAGGG
>JAIEQN010000432.1 GCA_019747685.1 Gemmataceae bacterium | reverse complement strand
GGTGCGTGTGCGCCCGCCTCCACCCACCCCTGCTCGCTCCCCCCCCCCCCCCCCGCCGGGGTCTCGTCCGGTCGCCCTTAGTTCGGGCTGAACTCCGGCGGGAACCGGCGGCCGGCGTTCGACTCGGCCGTCCGCAGGGCGTCCAGGATGACCTCGGCCCGCAGGTCGGTGTGCGGCTCGGCCAGTAGCCCCTGCTTCAGCTCCAGCGGCAGCGGCAGGGCGTAGCCCAGCACGTCGCACACCTGCCCGAGCGGGGCGTCCCCGGCGAACAACTCCTGCACTTGGTCCCGGGCCGGGCCGGCGGTGAAGTGTGGCAGGACGGCGTCGGCCAGCCGCCGGCGGAAGGCCTTCAGCCGGCCCAGGTCGGCCGGGCTGACGTCCGGCGCCAGGTCGGCCCGGGCCACCCGGTACAGGCGGTCGACCGGCACCTCCTCGGCCAGCCGGACCCGGGACAGCCCCCGCAGCCGGAGGTTGTACCGGCCGTCGGCCAGCCGCTCGTGCCAGACCACCCGGCCGAGGCAGCCGACCGGCTCGATCGCCGGCTTGGCGTCGTACTCCTCCTCCCACCCCGGCCGGAGCAGGACCATCGTGATCGTCCCGTCGGCGGCCAGGGAGTCGGCCATCAGTTGCCGGTACCGCGGCTCGAAGATGTGCAGCCCCTGGACGACGTGGGGGAAGAGGACGAGGTTCGGGAGCGGGAACAGCCGGGCCTGCCCGTCGAACCCGGCCAGGGCGGCCTGGTCGTCAGTCATGGGCGGAGCCCTCGGGGTCGGGCCAGGCGGCCGGCGGCGGGTCGAGTGCGATGAGCGGCCGGGGGGGCGGGGTCGGGGTCATCGCCTCCTCCACCGCCTGCCAGAACCGGTTCACGTCCAGTCCCCGGTGGGCCGGCCGGTACGGGGCCATGTAGCCCCGGCCGGAGAGGAGCAGCCGGGCCGCCCCGGCCGGGTTGTTCCTGCCCCAATGGTAGAGGGCCACGGCCGCCTGGATCAAGGACTGGTAAAACCGTCGGTCGGCGGCCGGGCAGTCGCCCCACAGTTCTTCCCACACCTCGTGGGCGTCGAAGTACTCGCCCCGGTTGAAGTGGACAACCCCGGCCAGATACCGGGGGTCGTAGTCGGTGCCGACCGTGGGGATGGGGTTGTGCGGGCCGGGCATGGTCCGGTCGGCCGGCCGGGGGTGAGAGGGGCCGGGCCGGCCGCCGTCCTTAGGATACCCCGAGAGCCGGCCACCCGACACCCGTTCCCGGCAGCCGCCATGATCTTCACCTCATCCAAGTGCCCGCTCCCGGCCCTGGTCGCCTGGTGCCGGGTCCTCAAGCACAGCCTCGGGGCCGGGCTCGACCCGCTCCGCATTTTCCGCCGGCAGGCCAAGTCCGGGCCGATGGCCCTGCGGGGCGTCGCCAAAGACCTCGTCGCCCGGATCGAGGAGGGCGACTCGCTCGAGGACGCCTTCGCCCCCCACCGGGACCGGTTCCCGCCGCTGTTCGTGGAGATGGTGGCGGTCGGGGAGAAGAGCGGCCGGCTGGAGGACACGTTCCGCGAGCTGGGGGAGTACTACGAGACCACCCTGCGGGTGCAGCGGGACTTCCGCAGCCAGATGGCCTACCCGGCCATCCAGTTCGTCGCCGCCACCTTCATCATCGCCGGGTTGATCTTCATCCTCGGGATGCTCAACAGCAAGATGGACCCGCTCGGGGTCGGGCTGACCGGGACGGCCGGGGCCGTCACGTTCCTGGTCATCGCCTACATCCCGGTGTTCGCCCTCCTGTTCCTGCTCAAGTTCTCGGCCGACAGCGTCGGGCTGCGGGCCAAGCTCGAAGGCTTCTTCCTGTGGGTCCCGACCTGGGGGCCGGCCCTGCTCGACTTCGCCCTGCACCGGTTCTGCGTCGCCCTGCGGATGACCACCGAGGCCGCCCTGCGGACCGACAAGGTGCTGCACTACTCGTTCCGGGCGACGGCCAACTCGGCCTTTTGGCGGGGCGAGGACCGGGCCGTCGAGGCGGCCAAGAAGGGCCAGGAGCTGCACGAGTGCCTGCGGGCCAGCGGGGCCCCGTTTCCGGGCGAGTTCGTCGAGACGGTGCTGGTGGCCGAGGAGGCCGGCGAGGTGTCCGAGGTGATGGAGCGGCTGGCCGTGAGCTACCGCGAAGAAGCGGCCCGGAAGCTGAAGGCGGCCGCCCAGATGACCGGGTGGGCGGTCTACGCCCTGGTGGCCATCCTCATCATCATCGCCATCTTCCGGATCGTCACCGTCGCCTACATCGGCCCGCTCAACCAGGCGACCCAGGGCATGTGACGCCGCCGGCCCCACCCCCTCGGGGGTGGGGCCGATCCGGCTACGGCTTCGGCAGCCCGGGCAGGACCGGGGCGGCGACCGGCGGCGGGATGACGCCCTGGACGGGCACGGCCGGGGCCGCGCCCGGGACGGCCCC
>JAIEQN010000779.1 GCA_019747685.1 Gemmataceae bacterium | reverse complement strand
CGGGGCGCTGGCGGCCGAGGCCGCGGCGGCCGGGCCGCTCGGGCGGGTGCGGGCGGCCCGCCACCCGGGGTGGGTGTTCGGCCGGATGACCGGGGCCGAGGCCCTGACCGAGGCCCTGATCCTCGAAGGGACGGGGTGCGTCTACGGCATCCCCGGCGCCCAGGAAAACGAGCTGTGGGACACGTTCAAGCAGAAGAATCTCCCGTACCTGCTGGTCACGCATGAGTTCAGCGCGGCGGTGATGGCCGACGCCTACGCCCGCGTCACCGGCCGGCCGGGCGTCTTGTGCGTCGTCCCCGGGCCGGGGGTGACGAACGCCCTGACCGGCTTGGGTGAGGCCCTGCTCGACTCGTCCCCGGTGGTGGCGATCGTCGGCGACGTGGGCAACGGCCCGAAGGCCCGGCCGTTCCAGGTCCACGCCCTGCCCAACGCCGACCTCCTCCGGCCGGTCTGCAAGTGCGTCTACCCGGTCCCGACGGTCGAGCAGATTCCGGCGTTCGTCCGCCAGGCGTTCGTAACGGCCATGAGCGGCGAGCCCGGCCCGGTGGCGGTGGTGGTGCCGTACAACCTCCTGATCGAGGCCGCGGATTATCGCTGCCCGCCGCCGGCCCCGCCGGAATTGCCCTTCGATGAGGACGCCTGCGGCCGGGCGGTGGCCCTGCTCGCCGACAAGCACCAGCGGGTCGGCATCTACGCCGGGGCCGGCTGCCTGGACCACGGCGACGCCCTCGCGGCCGTGGCCGAGCTGTTGCAAGCCCCGGTGGCGACCAGCGTGTCCGGCAAGGGGGCGATCGACGAGGCGCACCCGCTGGCCGTCGGCTGGGGCTACGGGCCGCAGGCCTCGGCGGCGGCCGAAGGGGCCTTCGCCGGCGAGAAGCTGCACCCGCGGAAGACGGGCGTGGACACGCTGCTGGTCGTCGGCGCGAAGTTCAGCGAGGTCTCGACCGGGTACTACAGCAACCCCCAGCCGAAGCACGTCGTCCACGTCGACGCCAACCCGCAGAACCTCGGCCGGGTGCTCCGGACCGACGTGTGCGTCGCGGCCGACGCCGGGCTGTTCCTCGGCCGGCTCCTGGCCCACGCCGACCGGCTCCGCCGGCCGGCCGACGGCCGGCTCGTCGCCCGCATCCGGCACCTCAAGGGTGAGGCCGAGAAGGAACTGTGCTCGGTCCCGCCCGGCCGGTGCGGGGTCGATCCGCTGGCCCTGGTGGCGGCCCTGCGGCGGCACCTGCCGTGCGACGGGCTGCTCTTTTCCGACGTGTCGGTGACGGAGCACCTGGCCGGCGAGTTCTACCAGGTCCGCCGCCCGCGGACGTACTTCAACCCGGTGGACAACCAGTCGATGGGCTGGAGCGTCCCGGCGGCGATCGGGGCCCAGCGGGTGTGCGGCGACAAGGTCGTCGCCACCCTGACCGGCGACGGCTGCCTGCTGATGAGTCTGGTCGAGATCAGCACCGCCGCCCGGGAACACCTGCCGGTCAAGTTCTTCGTCCTGGACGACCGGGCGTACCACTACATGCAGATGCTCCAGGAGCCGGCCTACAAGCGGACCACGGCGACCCACCTGGCCAAGCTCGACTACGCGGCCCTGGCCCAGGGGTTCGGGGTGGCGTACCAGGAGGTCGGGTCGCACGCCGAGCTGGACGCCGGGGTTCGGGGGGCGATCTTGCATCCCGGTCCGGTCCTGGTGCGGGTCGTCACCGACTACGGGGACCGCAAGATTCGCTGGATCGAGGCGGTGCGGAAGCGGTACACCGGCGAGTTGACGGCCGCCCAGAAAGCGCGGTTCCTGGCGCGAATCGGGAAGCGGACGCTCGATTTCAAGCCGGAGGTGAATGATTAGAGAAGACCGGCCCGCAGATGACGCAGACTTCGGCGCAGATGAAACCGGATCGGAACCAAATCACTGATTTGGTTCCGATCGGTTCTCAATCCGCGCCGAAGTCTGCGTCATCTGCGGGCCGGTCTTCTCTGCCCCTCACCCGAATAGAAGCAGTACCGACCAAGGCGGGGTCTTCTCGAACTCGGCCCCGACCTCGAACTGGTCGTTGTCCGGCCGACAGCTCCGGACGATCAGCGGGACGTACCCGACCGTGTCCGGGGCGTGGGCCGCACGCACGCGGATGGTCGTCCCCGGGGCGACCCCGGCCGGCAGGATGAGCCGCAGCCCGCCGGTCGAGCGGTCGACCACCAGCCCGTCGACGGCCCCGTTGCGGAAGAGGCCCCCGGCCACCACCACCCGGACCGGCGGCCCGTCCCGGCGGACCGACCCCCGCCGGTCGGCGTAGGACGGCTCCGGCGGGACCCAGGCCAGGGCGTCGTCGTCGGCCACCGCCGTCGGGCCCGGCCGGGCCGCCCGCCGGACCAGCCGGCGGGACAGCACCCACAGCCCGGCCAGGGCGGCCAGCCCGACGGCCG
>JAIEQN010000468.1 GCA_019747685.1 Gemmataceae bacterium | reverse complement strand
CGCCCCGGTGCTCTTCAGGACCGGGGCGTCGCGGGCTCTGCCCCGGCCACCCAAACAAACCCACTAACCCGACGGCACCTTCGGCCCGCCGCTTTCACGGCCTCACCCAACCGGAGGCCCGGGTGTGCGACGACCGGAGGCCCGGGGTGGGTGCCGAGGTGGTTCGTCTTCGGCCCGCAGGGCCGGTTCCGTCAGCCCGGGCCGCAGGCCCGGGGAATTGTCCGACAAGACCCCCGGCCCTGAAAGGGCCGCTCCCGGCACAACCCCACCCGGACCGCAGGCCCGGGTGTGTCTACACCCACTTCTTGAGCCAGTCCCAGGCCTCGGCCTGCATGGCGGCGTTGAACTCGTGCGGGGCGTCGAACAGCCGGGTCCGGCACTTCTCCGGCACCCCGGCCTTCTGGTAGCAGGCGTTCAGCTTGGCGAAGCTGGCATCCACCCCGGCCGGCTCGAACAGCGAGTCCTTGCTGCCGTTGATGACCATCAGCGCCCGCGGCATCGCCAGGGCGGCTACGTCCGGGTAGTCCAGGTGCCGCATCAGCCCGGGCACGACCTTGGTGTGGCCGATCGTGTGCCGGATGTGCTTCTTGAGCTGGGGCGGGAACGAGGCCATCCACCCGACCGCCACGGCCGCCTTGACCCGGTCGTCCAGGGCCGCCAGGTGGGCCGCCCGCAAGCCCCCGACCGACAAGCCGACGCAGCCGATCCGGGCCGGGTCCACCTCCGGCCGGGTCAGCAGGTAGTCCACCGTCCGCACGTCGTCCCAGAACATCACCCCCGGCCAGGTAAACCCGGCGGCGTAGATCGTCCGGCCGACCAGCGACTCGCTCTCGCTCGCCCGGGCGTTGAACTCCCGGACCCGCTTCTCGGGGATGGCCCGCGGCCGGTCCCGCCAGTCGGCCGGGTCGCCGTCCAGCAAGAGCCGCCGCTCGCCCCAGTAGAACATGTCGATGACGACGACCACATACCCCTTGGCCGCCAGCACGTCGGCGATGGCCGCGTCGCCGTAGTAGGTCTTCTTCCACTTCGCCAGCGGTGGGTGCTCGTCCTCGGTGGCGACGATCTTCTCCTTGCCCCAGAAGTAGAACCCGCCGTGGTCGTGCAGGGCCACGACCGCGGGCAGCCGGCCGGCCCTCTTCGGGACGAGGACGTAGGCCGGGACCCGGATGTCGGGCGTGGTGTTGAAGTACACCTTCTCGCGGACGTAGCTGCCCTTGTCCGCCCGCTCGACCACCTCCGGCTTCGGGTCGCACGGCGGCGGGGCGTAGTGGAGCAGCTCCAGCAGTTTCCCGCGGGCCTCCTTCTTCCAGGCCGGCACGTCCTTGAACCGGTCCTGGAGGTACGACAGCGGGAACTCGCCGCGGACGGCCTGGCTCCGGATGAACGGGTAGAGCGACCCGACGTCCGACCCGGTCGGGGGCGGCGAGTCGGCCGCCGCGGTTAACGGAGAGCCGCCCAGTGCCGCGGCCGTCCACCCCAGGAACTCCCGGCGGTTCGCCATCTGTGTACTCCGTTGTTGGTGGCACAGGCCTCCCGGCCTGTGCGCGGCAGTCACAGGCCGGGAGGCCTGTGCCACCATACCCGACCAGGCCTCACCCCCGGCCGATCGGCCGCCGGGCGTCGATCCCCAGGGCGGCGGCGGCGGCGACCACCTGGGTACACGCGCAGAGCAGGAAGACGGCGTTCCACCCGGCGGCCGGGTCGTCGAACGCCCCGCGGATGCGGACGAACGCCATCGGGGCGACCGCCGCCCCGAAGTTCCCCCACATGTTCGCCCACCCGATGACCGCCCCGACGTGCCGCCCGCCCACGTCCTGCCCCCACGCCCAGACCGGGGCCGTCCCGGCGTCGGTCGCCCACGCCACCAGCACCATCATGGCCGTCACCGCCAGCGGGTCGGCCAGCCCGAGGCAGGCCAGGTACGCCCCCCCGACCACCAGCCGGGACGCCGCCACCGGGGCCGCCCGCCCCCACCGCAGCCCGTACCCCCGGACCAGCCGGTCCGACACCCAACCGCCCAGCAGCATCCCGACGATCCCGCCGAACACCGGCAGGGTCTGGTACACCGCCCGGGTCCGCTCGGGGGTGTCGTAGACCTCCCGCAGGTAGGTCGGGAACAGGGCCAGGATGAACACCCAGGCGAAGTTGGCCAGGAACTGGACCAGCGAGTTCAGCCACAAGGCCCGGCTGGCCAGGAACGCCCCGACCGGCGGCCACCCGACCGGCGTAGCGGGCGGGGGCGGGGCGCCACCCGTAATCAGCTCGGCCTCGGCCCGGTTGACCGCCGGGTGCTGGTCCGGGCGGTCCCGGAACCCGAGGTAGAACAGCACCGCCCCGGCCATCCCGACCAGCCCGTAGACGACGAACGGGGCCCGCCACCCGTAGGCCGGCGCGGCCGCCAGGGCGACGGTCAGG
>JAIEQN010000991.1 GCA_019747685.1 Gemmataceae bacterium | reverse complement strand
GGGTTCACCCGCCGGCCGTGGTGGCGGCGGTGGTTCGGCCGGCGGAGCGAGCGGGCGGCCGCCGGCTACCTCCGCCGCCAAGGCTTCCGGGTGCTGGCCGCCAACGTCGCCGACCCGGCCGGGGAGGTCGACCTGATCGCCCTCGACGGCCCCACGCTCGTCGTGGTCGAGGTCCGATCGACCGCCGGCGACGACTGGGAGCGGACGGCCGCGTCGGTGGACGCCGCCAAGCAGCGGCGGATCGCCGACGCCACGGTCCGGTTCCTGGCCCGTCGGCACCTTCTGGGCAAAGTGGATGTCCGCTTCGACGTCCTCGTCCTGACCTGGCCGGAAGCCGCCCGCGAACCCGTCGTCCGCCACGTCCGTCATGCCTTCGACGCCCCCGGCCGGTTCCAGATGTGGAGCTGACCCGACGGAGGACGGCGATGCGTGGCCTGGCCTTCCGCCGTCACCAGCTCATGCGGGCCAAGGGGCGGGCCGTCCGCTACCTCCGCTTCGTGTTTCCCGGCGACCACGGAACGTTGACCGCCCGTCGGATCGGCCGTCGGGCGACGGACCGGGCGCCGTGTTCGTGCTGGATGTGCGGCAACCCGAGGCGGTACGGCCAAGGCCCGACCCGGGCCGAGGAACGGGCCGCGGGGAGGGCGGCGTGATCCGCCCCGGCACCCCGGCCGACCTGCCGGCCATCGACGCCTTCGACCCGTTCGGCGACAGCCGGGCCGACGAGGTCGCCGCCGGCCGGCTGGCCGTGTACGAGCGGGACGGGCGGGCCGTCGGCTTCCTGACGGTGGCCACCGACGCCCTGCTCGGGCACCCGTTCGTCAGCTACCTGGCGGTCGCCCCGGAGGCCCGCCGGCAGGGCGTCGGGTCGGCCCTGCTGGCTGACGCCGAACGCCGCCACACCGGGTTGCGTCTGCTGATATCGACCGAGGAGACCAACGCCCCGATGCGGGCACTCCTGACCGCCCGCGGGTACACCGTCTCCGGCGTGCTGCACGGGCTGAACCAGGACGGCCCGGCCGAGGTCTTCTACTACAAGGATTGCTGACCGCCCGGGACGGGCCGCGCCATCGGCCGGCTCACGCCGGCCGCTCGCCATCGGTGCCCCATGCCCGCCTTCCCGCCGGTCGACGAACAGCTCGCGGTCCTCCTCCGTGGGGCCGCCCACGTCGAGAAGCCGGACGAACTGCGGAAGAAGCTCGAACGAGGCCGGGAGACGGGCAAGCCGCTGCGGGTGAAGTACGGCATCGACCCGACCGGGTTCGATGTCCACCTCGGGCACACGGTCCCGCTCCGAAAGCTCCGGCAGTTCCAGGACCTCGGGCACACGGCCGTCCTCATCATCGGCACCGCCACCGCCCAGGTCGGCGACCCGTCCGGCCGGGACGAGTCCCGCAAGGGACTGACCCCCGGGCAGATCGAGACCAACGCCGCTTCGTACCTGACCCAGATCGCCAAGGTGGTCGACGTGTCGCGGGCCGAGGTCCGGCCGAACGGCGACTGGTTCGGCCGGTGGGGGTTCGGCGAGATGCTCCGGCTGCTCGGTCGGACGACCGTGCAGCGGATGCTCGAACGGGACGACTTCAGCCGGCGGTTCCGCGAGCTGCACCTGCCGATCTACCTGCACGAGTGCCTCTACCCGCTGATGCAGGGGTGGGACTCGGTCGAGATTCACGCCGACGTGGAACTCGGCGGGACCGAGCAACTGTTCAACCTGATGGTCGGCCGGGACCTCCAGCGGGAGGAGGGGCAGGAGCCGCAAATCTGCCTGACCATGCCGATCCTCCGGGGGACCGACGGCGAGAAGAAGATGGGCAAGACGGCCGGGAACTACATCGGGCTGAATGAGCCGGCCAAGGAGCAGTTCGGCAAGACGATGCGGATCCCCGACGACCTGATGCGGGAGTGGTTCACCCCGCTGTCGGACCGGCCGGCGGCCGAGGTCGAGGCGCTGCTGGCCGGCCGGCCGAACGAGGCCAAGAAGGCCCTCGGGGCCGAGATCGTCCGGTTCTACCACGGGCCGGCCGCGGCCGACGAGGTGCTGGCCGACTGGAAGCGGCAGTTCGAGGACAAGGGCGACCCGCTCGACATGCCGGAGGTCGTGATCCCGGCCCTGGAGCTGGTCGACGGCGGGCTGCCGGTGGTCAAGTTGATCGTCCTGGCGAAGCTGGCGGCCAGCAACGGCGAGGCCCGGCGGAAGGTGGAGGAGGGGGCGTTCAACCACGGCCCGGACCGGGCCAAGCCGGCCGACGCCAAGGCCGTCGTCCCGGTCGCCGACGGCCTGGTCGTCCGGCTCGGCCGGAAGGTCGCCCGGGTCCGGCTCGGGTAGCCGAACCCGGGACGGTCAGGTCATGCCCGGGCGAGCCGCCGGCGGGCCCGGCCGGCCAGCAGCCCAGCCCCGCCCACCGCCGCCAG
>JAIEQN010001011.1 GCA_019747685.1 Gemmataceae bacterium | reverse complement strand
ACGTGGTCGAGGTGTTCGACCTGCACGCCACCATGCTCCACCTGCTCGGCATCGACCACCGGCGGCTGACCGTCCGGTTCCAGGGCCGCGACTACCGGCTCACCGACGTGCATGGGAAGGTGGTCCAGCCGATCCTGGCGTGAATCGCCGCACAGGCCTCCGGCCTGTGCGACCGTTAGGCTCTTGGTGGCACAGGCCGGAGGCCTGTGCGGGCTAGACCCGCTGTAAACCCCGGCCCGGCCACCGGTATCCGCCCGTACCGCCCGTCGCCCTCCTCCGACGTTGCGCCATGACCCACCGGCTCCCGGCCTTCGTCGCCCTCCTCGCCGCCGCGGCGGTCCTGGCCGGCTGCGCCAAGCCCCAGCCGCCGCTGGTCAAGCCGGCCCCCCCGGACGTGGTGGTCGACTACCCGACCGCCCGGGGCGTCACCGACTACGAGGACTTCACCGGCCACACCGAGGCGTACCGGGTGGTCGAGGTCCGGCCCCAGGTGACGGGGCTGCTCGACAAGGTGTACTTCAAGGACGGCGACTTCGTGACCGCCGGGGCCCCGCTGTTCGACATCGACGACGACCTGTTCGCCGCCCAGCGGGACGGGGCCGAGGCCAACCGGAACCTGGCCCGGGCCAAGAAGGAGTTGGCCAAGACCCTGCTGGCGACCGCCGAGAAGTCGCTCAAGGAGTCCGCCCTGGCGGCCGACGAGTACGCCAAGGTCCGGGCCGAGTTCGAGGCCGCCGCGGCCGCCGAGAAGGTCGCCGAGTTCGACCTGAAGAAGGCCGAGACGACGCTGGGGTATACCAAGATCACGGCCCGGTACACCGGGCGGATCGGCCGCCGGATGGCCGACCCGGGGGCCGTGGTGAAGGAGAACGACACGGTCCTGACCCGGCTGGTCGTGGTCGACCCGATCTACGTCTCGTTCGACATCGACGAGCGGACCCTCCTGCGGGTCCGCCGGCTGATCGCCGGGGGGAAGGTGACATCCTCCCGGGAGGCCCGGCTGGAGGTCCGGGTCGGGCTGGCCGACGAGGACGGGTACTCGTTCGGGGCCCCGCTCACCTTCGCCGACAACCAGCTCGACCCGAACACCGGGACCCTTCGGCTGCGGGCCGAGATGCCCAACCCCGGGCTCCAGGCCGGGGCCCTGCCGGCCCTGACCGGGGCGGCCGCCGCCACCGACATCGAGCAGCGGGGGCTCAAGCTCCTGTCGCCCGGGATGTTCGTCCGGGTCCGGCTGCCGGTCGGCCGGGAGCACCCGGGCCTCCTGATCCCCGAGGAGGCCGTCCTTTCGGACCAGGGGCAGCGGCACGTGTACGTCCTGAACGACAAGGACGAGGCCACCTACCGGCGGGTGACGCTCGGCCCGCAGGAGGGGAAGCTCCGGGTGGTCGAGGGGCTGAAGCCGACCGACCGGGTGGTGGTCAGCGGCCACCAACGGGTCCGCCCGGGGTCGAAGGTCAACGCGAAGCCGGCCGACCGGGCGTCGGCCGCGAAGTGACCAGGGGTTGTCACCCCTGGCTACCATCGATCGCCGCTCCGCGGCTCCGGGTTCTTTGAGTCCCGGAGGGACGACCGATGGTAGCCAGGGGTGACAACCCCTGGCAGCCGAGTGAGAACTCCCGCACGTGATCCCCCGCTTCTTCATCGACCGGCCGATCTTCGCCGCCGTCCTGTCGCTGGCGGTGACGCTGGCCGGCGGGCTGGCCGCCGGCAGCCTGTCCGTCGCCCAGTACCCGACCGTCACCCCGCCGACCGTCCAGGTCGACTGCAACTACCCCGGGGCCAGCGCCCGGGTGGTGGCCGAGACCATCGCCGCCCCGATCGAGCAGCAGGTCAACGGCGTCGAGGACATGATGTACATGTCCTCGCAGTGTACGTCGGACGGGACGTACACCCTCACCGTCACCTTCAACCCCGGCACCGACCTGAACATGGCCCAGGTCCGGGTGCTGAACCGGGTGTCGCTGGCCATGCCGCAACTGCCGGACGTGGTCCGGGCCACCGGCGTCACCACCCGCAAGCGGTCGCCCGAGCTGCTGATGACCATCAGCCTCAACAGCCCGGACGGCACCTACGACCAGCTCTACCTGAGCAACTACGCCTCCCTCCACCTGAAGGAGGAGCTGATCCGGCTGCCGGGGATCAGCGATGTCACCATCTTCGGCCAGCGGGACTACGCGATGCGGGTGTGGGTCGACCCGGACCGGCTGGCCGCCCGCAACCTGTCCGCGGCCGACGTGGTCGCCGCCCTGCGGGCCCAGAACCTGTCGGTCGTGGCCGGGCAGGTCGGCCGCCCGCCGGCCCCCGACGGCCAGCCGCTCCAGCTCACCGTGTCGGCCGTCGGCCGGCTGGCCACCGAGGCCGAGTTCGGCGAGGTGGTGGTGAAGGTCGGGGCCGACCGGCAGGTGGTGA
>JAIEQN010001189.1 GCA_019747685.1 Gemmataceae bacterium | reverse complement strand
GCAACCCTGCCGGTGCTCGTCCCGCCGCCGGCCGTGACCCCGCCCCCGCCGGTCGCGGTGGTCCCGCCGCCGGCCGTGGTCAACCCCCCGCCGGGGGTGATCCCGACGGCCCCGAACACGACCACCGTGGTCGGCCCGGCGTCCGGCCCGCCGCCGGCCCCGAACAACACCCCGCCGACGACCCGGGACGGCGACGAGCCGGCGTAGCCGGAGGGGTTAGGGGGTAGGGGACGGGGGTTAGAGCGGAACCCCGACCACTGCCGGGTTTTCCCTCACCCCTGTCCCCTACCCCCTAACCCCTCCGACGGCCCATGCCCCGCCCGGTGGTGCTGTTCAGCGGCCCGTGGGCCGACCTGCCGCTCGACGGGCTCGCCCCGAAGGCCGCCGGGTGGGGGTACGCCGGGTTCGAGCTGTGCTGCTGGGGCGACCACCTGGAAGTCCAGCGGGGGCTGGCCGACGACGGGTACGCCCCGGCCCGGCTCGACCTGCTAGCCCGGCACGACCTGCACGTCCCGGTCGTCGCCGCACACAAGGTCGGTCAGGCGGTGTCGGACGTGATCGACCGCCGGCACCAGGCCCTCGTCCCGGACTACGTCTGGGGCGACGGCGACCCGGCCGGGGTCCGGCAGCGGGCAGCCGAGGAGTTGGCCGCGACGTTCCGGCTCGCGGAGCGGCTCGGGGCCGGGGTGGTGAGCGGATTCACCGGCTCGCCGGTCTGGGGCTACGTCGCCGGCTACCCGGCCCTCCGGGCGGAGGTGCTGGCCGACGCCCTGGCCGAGTTCGCCCGGCAGTGGGGGCCGATCCTGGACGTGGCCCGGGAGTGCGGGGTGCGGTTCGCCGCCGAGGTCCACCCCGGCCAACTGGCGTTCGACCTCCACTCGGCCGAGGTGGTGCTCGACGGCCTCGGCGGCCGCGAAGAGTTCGGCTGGACGTTCGACCCGAGCCACCTCCACTGGCAGGGGGTGGACCCGGTCGAGTTCCTCCGCCGGTTCCGCGACCGCATCTACCACGTCCACGTCAAGGACGCCCAACTGACGCTCAACGGCCGGGCGGGCGTCTTGGCCGGGTACTGGCCGAGCGGCGACCCCCGGGCCGGGTGGCAGTTCCGCTCGCCCGGCCACGGCGGGGTGGACTGGGCCTCGATCGTCCGCTGCCTGAACGAGATCGGCTACGACGGGCCGTTGTCGGTCGATTGGCACGACCCGGGGATGGACCGGGAGTACGGGGCGGCCGACGCCCTCCGGTTCGTCAAGGCCCTCGACTTCGACCCGCCGGCCCGAAATTAGACGGCACGCGGTGCGTGCCCTACGACGACGGGGAATGTGTTCGGCCGGGTTCGTAGGGCACGCACCGCGTGCCGGGGCTCACCATGCGGTTCCCGAGCTTCGCCGAGGTCGACCTCCTCCGCCAGACCTGGACGGACCGGTTCGTCCGGGTCCGGCCGGGGTTCCCGGAGTACGCCCGGTTCGACGGCCAGGTCGGGCGGGTGGTGACTGTCAACCTCGGCGGCCGGGCGCTGGTCGACTTCGCCGACGGGGCCTGGTACGACATCCCGGCCGCCGGCGAGTACCTGGAGGTCGTCCCCGAGGACGAGGCGAGGGGCAAGTACGACCCGACGGCCAACAGCGCCCAAAAGCTCCCGGCCCGACAGGGATAATAGTTTCGAGTCTCGAGTTCAAAGTTCTAAGTCGGCAGCCCGACGGCCCTGGCACCTCGACCGCACCAAACTTGAAACTTCAGACTCGAAACTCGAAACTGACGGAATGCTGCTCCTGATCGACAACTACGACTCGTTCACCTACAACCTCGTCCAGCGGTTCGGGGAGATCGACCCGGACCTGCCGATGAAGGTGGTCCGGAACGACCAGATCACCCCGGACCAGGTCGCCGGGCTGAACCCGTCGTTGATCGTCATCTCGCCCGGGCCGTGTACCCCGAAGGAGGCCGGCGTGTCGAACGCCGTGCTGACCCGGTTCGCCCCGACGGTGCCGACGTTCGGCGTCTGCCTCGGCCACCAGTGCATCGGCCACAGCTACGGCGGCGAGGTGGTCCGGAACTACCGGATCATGCACGGCAAGGTGTCGCCGGTCTACCACGACGGCAAGGGCGTCTTCGCCGGGCTGTCCAACCCGTTCGACGCCACCCGGTATCACTCACTGGTCATCAAGAAGGAGACGTGGACTAATCCGGACTTCGAGGTGTCGGCCTGGACGGCCGAGGGGGAGATCATGGGCGTCCGGCACAAGAGCTGGCCGCTCCACGGGGTCCAGTTCCACCCCGAGAGCTTCCTCACCCTCGAAGGGCCGAAGCTATTGCGGAACGTGCTGGCACTGGCGAAGGGTTCGGGCGAGCGGGGGGGGGGGGTGCCCCCACTGGCCGCCGCGCAACAAAAGCGCGACCACA
>JAIEQN010000070.1 GCA_019747685.1 Gemmataceae bacterium | reverse complement strand
GGGAATATGCTACGCAACCCCGGCCAGGTGCTTAGTGGTGCCCTTCCTTGACCTGGTTCCGGTTCCACTTCGGGATGCGGACGGTCAGGTCGGCGGTCCCGTTCGGGACGCACTGGCAGGCCAGCCGGCTGTCGGTCGTCACCGCCGGGGCCTCGTCCAGCATGTCCTCCTCGTCCTCGGTCGCGGCCGGGCAGGTCTCGCCCCCCTTGGCGACGTAGACGTGACAGGTCGAGCAGGCACAGACCCCGCCGCACGAGTGGTTGATTTCGACCCCGGCCGCCTCGGCGATGTCCAACAGGCTGCCGTCGAGCCCGAGCCTGCCGAGCGCCAGGGTGGCGTCCACCCGCACCTCGGTTGTCGTCCCCGTCTCCTCGTCCACGAAGGTGACGGTGAACGGCCGGTCGGCCCGAGGGGCGTCGACCTTGCGGATGTACGGGTTGACGCCGGCCATGAACGGGACACTCGGGGACGGGGGCCTACCGCCATTCTAGCGGCCGGCCTCCCGGGCGCAACGCCGACGCCCGCGGACCGGGTCCGCGGGCGTCGGGTTGACCGGTCATCCGCCCGGGGTTACGGCCTCGGGAAGGTCAACTCGTTCTTGATCCCCCGGACCCCGGGGGTGAGCCGGACCAGCCCCTCGACCAGCCGGGCCTCGTCCTCGTCCCGGACCGCGCCCCGCAGCACGACCGCGTTCCCGTCGGCCACCTGGACCTGGACGGCGGACGGGTTGGCCAGCATCGAGGTCGGGGTCCCGTCGAGTACCGACCGGAGGTCGGCCTGGATGCGGGTCGGGGCGACCGGGGCGACCGCGAACCGGACCTGGGCCGGGTAGGCGATGGCCGCCGTGGTCTGGAGGACCACCCCGCTCGGGTTGGTCAGGGCCGACCCCCGGCCCCCGGCCGCCCCCGCGGCCCCGGTCCGGCCCCCGGCCCCGGTCGTTTGCTGGTAGATCACCGCCCCGAACCCGCCGGGGGCGTTGATCGAGGTCGGCCCGGCCGGCAGATTCACCCGGCCGGCGTAGTACGGGGACCCGTAGTAGCCGGCCAGGAAATTCGAGGTGTTGACGGCCGGGTTCGAGCTGGCCGTCTGGGTCATCGACGGCTTGTTGATCGACGGGGCCTGCTGGAACTGCGACAGGGCCGTCCCCTGGGTCGTCGGGCCGGAGCTCGACCCGCCGCCCGACCCGCTGCCGCTGTTGCCGGCCCCGGACGACCCGGTGTTCGTCCCGAACGACCCGCCGGTCGGGACGTTGCCGCTGACGGTGACCTGGCCGGACGGTAGGACCGTGGCCGAGCCCCCGCCGCCACCACCCCCACCGCCCCCGCCGCCCTGTTGGCCGAACCCCGGGGCCGCGGCCGCCAGGAGGACCCCCGCCGCCCAGCCCACCCGCCGTAGGTCCCGCATCGGATTCCCCCGCTCGCCAAGTCGGGCCGATTTTGCTCGCCCCGCGCCCCCCGCCCGGCTTATGCTAGGGCGGGCCGGGGCGCGTCTTCCGAAAGTATCGACCGGACGGGCCAGGAAGTCCAGGGTTCGGGTCGGGAGAACCGGATGAGAGTCCGCGGGGCGGCGGTCGCCGGGACCGGGTTCATCGGCCCGGCCCACGTCGAGGCGGTCCGGCGGCTCGGCCACCGGGTCGTCGGCGTCCTCGGGTCGTCGCCCGACAAGGGCCGGGCCGCGGCCGCCGCCCTCGGCATCCCCGCCGCCTACCCCACCTTCGCGGATTTGCTCGCCGACCCGGCCGCCGAGGTCGTCCACCTCGCTACCCCCAACCGGCTGCACTTCGACCACGCCAAAGCCGCCCTCGCCGCCGGCAAGCACGTCGTCTGCGAGAAGCCGCTGGCCATGACCAGCGGCGAGACGGCCGAGCTGGTCCGCCTCGCGGCCGCCCGGCCCGACCTGGTCGCCGCCGTCAACTACAACGTCCGCTTCTACCCCCTTTGCCTGGACGCCCGCGACCGGGTCCGGTCCGGCCAGCTCGGCGACCTCTTCCACGTCACCGGCTCGTACTTGCAAGACTGGCTCCTGTACCCCACCGACTTCAACTGGCGGGTGCTGGCCGAGGACGGCGGGGACCTCCGGGCCGTGGCCGACATCGGCACCCACTGGCTCGACCTCGTCACCTTCATCACCGGCTTGGAGGTCGAGGCCGTCTGTGCCGACTTGCAGACCGTCCACCCGCAGCGGCAGCGGCCGGCCGGCGGGACCGAGACCTTTACCGGCTCGGCCGGCGGCACCCGGGCCGGCGTCCCGGTCCCCGTCACCACCGACGACGCCGGGTCGATCCTGCTCCGGTTCCGCGGGGGTACACGGGGTTGTGTCACCGTCTCCCAGGTGACGGCCGGGCGGAAGAACCTGATCCGCTTCGACCTGGCCGGGAGCAAGTCGGCCCTGGCCTGG
>JAIEQN010000388.1 GCA_019747685.1 Gemmataceae bacterium | reverse complement strand
TGCCGCCGGCCGTGGCCCTCCGGCCCGAAGTACCGCCGGGCCAGGTCGATCAGCTCCCGGCGGATCAGTTGGACGGCCAGCCGGTGGAAGTGCCGGGCCGACTCCGGGGCGGCCCGCCCGAGGGCACCCGCCAGCCGGACCAGGGCCCCCTGCATCACGTCGTCCGTCTGCTCCCACCGGCGGAGCCGGCCGTATCCCCGGAGCATGACGGAGGCCAGCTCGGCGAACCGGCCGGCGGCCACCGACACCAGGTCGTCCCGGGCGGCGGCGTCGCCGGCCCGCAGCCGGGCCAGGCAGGCTTCGAGGTAGACCGTCTGGTCGCTCGCCATGACGGGCGTTCCGGGGGACCCGAACCGGAGTATACACGCCCGGGCGGGCGGCGGGCAGCGGGGATTTTTCCGGAATCGTGTCAGGCCCGGGCGGCGGGTCTCGAACGGACGGGCGGAAGGGGCGGCGACCGCCGGCCCCACCCAACCGGAGGCCGACCCGTGACCGCCACCCGTCCGTCGCTGTTCGCCAAGCTGTTCCGCCGCACCCCGACGACGACCTACCGCCGGCCGCGGCCGGACGGCCGGGCCCGGCTCGGGCTGACCGCCCTGGAGGCCCGGGAGGTGCCGGCCACCGCGGTCCTGTCCGGCGGGGTCCGGACCGTCACCGGGGACAACACCGCCGAGACCCTCGCCGTCGTCCAGTCCGGGACCCGGATCACCGCCGCCGGCCGGTCGTTCGACGCCGCCGCGGTCGTCTCGATCGCCGTCGACGGGCTGGCCGGGAACGACCGGATCACCATCACCTCGCCCAAGCCGGCGACCGTCCACGGCGGGCCGGGGAACGACACCGTCAACGGCGGCACGGGGGTCGACCAGTTGTACGGGGACGCCGGGAACGACAGCCTCGTCGGCGGGGCCGGGAACGACGGGGTGTACGGGGGCGACGGGACCGACCGGGTGTACGGCGGGGCCGGGGACGACTACCTGGACGGCGGGGCCGGCAACGACCGGGCCTACGGCAACGACGGGGCCGACGTGCTCTGGGGCCAGGGCGGGCACGACTCCCTCGACGGCGGGGCCGGGAACGACCAACTGTACGGCGACGACTTCTTCGGCACCTTCGCCGGGAACGACACCCTCCTCGGCGGCACCGGGGACGACTACCTGGCCGGCCAGTGGGGCAACGACCGGCACGACGGCGGGGCCGGGAACGACACCGCCTACGGCGGGTACGGGAACGACACCCTCGTCGGCGGGGCCGGGGACGACTTCATGGGCGGCGAGGCCGGGAACGACCACATGGTCGGGGACGCCGGGAACGACACCTTCTACGGCGGGTACGGGAACGACGGCCTGTACGGCGGGGCCGGGTACGACTGGCTCTTCGGCGAGGCCGGGGTCGACGACCTGCGCGGCGGGGACGACACCGACTACCTGGACGGCGGGACCGAGCCCGACTTCCTCCGGGGCGAGGGCGGGGACGACAACCTGTTCGGCGGGGACGGGGACGACACCCTGTACGGCGGCGCGGGGGCCGACGGGCTGTCCGGCGGGGAGGGGGACGACGGGCTGTTCGGCGGGCTGGGGGGGGACGGGGCCGATGTCCTGATCGGCGGGCCCGGGGACGACCGGTTCCTCGTCCCCGCCGCCGGGGGCACGGTCCGAGACCTGGACCGGGCCGACGCCCGGATCACGTTCAACGACAGCCCGGGGGAGACCCGCACCATCCGCGGCACGACCGCCATGTTCGCCGCCGGGGCCTGGGACGACGGCCTGGTCGAGCGGGTGGACGTGGCCCTGGCCAACCTCCACCGGTACGTCGGGAACACCCGGCTGCTGAAGGAGGCCGTCCTCGGGGGCGAGATGAGCTTCCTGGCGGTCGGGCCGCAGACGAGCGGCTACCCGGTCGGCGGGTGGAACGAGGGCAACCAGATCGCCTTCGTCGACCTGGTGCACATCCCCGTCACCTACCTCCAGCGGACCGTGTACCACGAGTTCGGGCACAACTGGGACGAGTGGGGCGCCGGCGAGCGGAGCGAGAACCCCTACGTCCCCGCCTTCCGGGCGGTGAGCGGGTGGCAGCCCCACGTGGGCGGCATGAGCACGCCCCCGCCGGCCGGGTACACCCTGTCCGGGGACGGGGCCTGGGAGTTCCTGACCTCGGCCGACGGGACGTTCGCCCGGCCCGTCGACCGGTACGGCCAGACGAACCCGCGGGAGGACATGGCCAGCACCTGGGAGGCGTACTTCGTGTACGCCTACCACGGCGGGGCGGCCGGGCTGACCGCCGAGTATCTGGTCCGCAACGACCCCAAGTGGGCGACCCTGGACGGCCTGTTCGCCGGGCTCCGCACGTAGCCGCCGGCCGCCGGGCGGTCGGGCCGCACCGGGCCGCGGGGGCCT
>JAIEQN010000498.1 GCA_019747685.1 Gemmataceae bacterium | reverse complement strand
CGGGCGCCGGGGCGGCCCCGCTGGCGGTCACCCAGACGGTGTGGGAGCCGGTCCCGGTCAGGGAGAACCGCCCGACCCCCTGGCTGCTGACCGTCAGCGGGGCCGCCGCCCCGCCGTCGACCGTCACCGTCCACGCCCGGGACGGGTCGAGGTCGAGCAGGTAGCCGTCGGTCCGGCCGGCCCCGCCGGCCCAGCTCAGGGCGTACCCGTCGGACACCACCCGGGTCCCCCGCCGGGCCCCGAACAGGACCAGGGCGTCCGGCTGGCCGGGCCGCTGGACCAGCGCCCCCTCGGCCTCCCCGCCGCCGCTGGCCACCCGGGTGCTCCGCACCTCGGTCCCGGGGTCAGACACCTGGACGACGTTCAGCAGGGTCTGCCACGGGGCGTCCGAGGTGACCGACACCCGGGCCTGGTACCCGGTCAGTTGGTCGGGCTGGAAGTTGCTGGTGTAACCGGCCCACAGGTCGGCCTCCCGGACGACCGCGGTGGTCAGCGGGGCGGCGGTCAGGCTGTCCACCCGGACCTGCTGGCCGCCGGCCGTCGACCAGCTCAGCCGGCCGGGGGCGACGGTCGGGGCGACCGGGGCGTGGATGATCCACTGGGCCAGGGCCGGGGCGGCCTCGATCTTCGCCCGGTCGGCCGCCCGGTACCGGTCGTACCGGGGCAGCGACTGCGGGTCGGAGGCGTCGACCCGGTCGAAGTTGACCACCGTGGCCGACGTGCCGTCGGCCGACGGCAGGTAGAACAGGCTGCGGGTCCACTCCCGGAGGAAGTCCGGGGGCGGCTGGTAGTACCCGGCCGGGTAGTACGCCCCGCCGGTCGTCCCGGCCGCGTAGGCGTACCCGCCGGCCGGGTCGGCCTCGGCCGCCACCTGCCCGCGGGCCCGGGCGGACGACAGCCCGGCCACCAGCAGGCTGTTCATCGCCTCCCCGGACACCGCCGGGCCGGCGTACCCGGACGGGTGGCTGACCGCCCACTCGCCCCCGCGGTAGACCCCGAAGTCGCCGAACCCGCTGACCTCGTGGTCGACGGCCGACCGGCCGGGCAGGTGGGCGGCGAACAGCCCGCCCCCGGGGGCCTGCCGGTCCTGGAAGTACGTCACCCCCTGGCCGGGGGCGTTGTACCCGGCCGGCAGGGCCGCCGGGTCGGCCGCCGCCGCGTACGGGTCGACCACCGCCAGCCCGATGGTGTCCAGCGGGGCGGACGCCCCGTACCCGGTTTCGCCATATTTGGCGAGGATCGCGTTGAACGTCTGCTGGACGTACGGCCCGACCGCCGGGTCGTCCCGGGTCATGACGGCCAGGGTGCCCAGCAGGGCCGCCCGGCGGTTCAACAGCAGGTCCCCCGGGTGCTCGGTGTCCCCCCACTTGTACGCCGACTCCAGGTCCGGGGTCAGGGCGTACACCTGGGCCAGGGCGAGCTGCGGGACCAGCCGGCTGACCTCCGGGAAGTGGTCCGCCCCGGTCGCCGTCCGCACCCCCCGGGTCCCCAGCAGCAGGAGCTGCAGGGTCCCCAGGTTGTAGTCGGTGCTCTCGATGAACTCCCCCCCGGCGGCCATCCGGGCGTAGTAGTCGATGGCGTTCCGGGCGGTGGAGAGGTCGGCCCCGGTGGCCGTCAGCCCGCCGACCGGCAGCGTCCCGGCCGACCGCCCGAGCCAGTCCGTCCCCAGGGCCAGGTCGGTGAACGCCAGCCCGAAGTACTGGCCGATCGTCTGGTCGCTGTCGGTCAGCCGGAACCCGCCGACGTACGGCCGGGTGCCGATCCCCAGCGACCACTCGGCCCACCGGTTCAGCCCGGCCGCGTACTCGGCCCGCTGGCCGGCGGTCAGGGCCGGGGACAGCCAGTCGTAGAACTGGGCGTACTGCATGAACTGCTGGCGGACCTGGTTGGCGTTCTGCGGCTCGGCGGTGATGGTCGGGCGGATCTTGGCCCACGCCTTGTCCGCGTAGGTCCGGTCCCCGGTCATCTGGAACGCCAGGGTGGCCCAGTTGCCGATGTCCGCGTACCGCTCGGCCGAGGTCCCGGTCTTGTCGGCGTTGCTGATCGCCAGCCGGTACCACGGGTGGTCGTCGGCCCGCATCCGGTCCCACACCGCCTGCTGGTGGGGCGTCCACCCCAGGACCGGGTCCCGCCCGGTCGGGGACGGGGCGGTCGCCTCGGCCGCCAGCAGGCCGGCCCACGCCGACACCCCGGGGTCGACGGTGGCGGTCATCAGGTCGCGGCCCTCCAGCGTCTCGGCCCCGAGCACGGCCCGGGTCGGGGTCGGGGTGCGGCGGCGGGCGGGGCGGGGCAGTGCGGTCAGCATCGGGCGAGTCCTCCGGCCGAGCGGGGCCCCGGCGGCCCCCGCCCGGGGCGGGGGGGGGGGGGGGGGGGGGGGGGGGTTA
>JAIEQN010000661.1 GCA_019747685.1 Gemmataceae bacterium | reverse complement strand
TCATCGAGGTGGCCATGATCCATCTCATGCTCCGCCGGCTGCGGCGCTAGGACCCGCTCATTTTGGACAAGCCCTCATCCTCGACCAGCCGACCCAGGTGTACTACCCGGCCGACCGGGACGCGGCCGGGTCGCTCGCCGTACTGGACGACGCGGACCGGGGCTGGGTGGTCCGCCTGTTCCGGTGGGTCCACGACCGGGTGGCGGAACTGAAGGGCCAACTCCAGGTGATCGTCACCGACCACGCGGTCGTGGGCGAGCCGTGGTTCGCCGAGGCCGTCGTCGAGCGGTGGCGGGACGGAAACGCCCTGGTGCCCCGCGAGTGGCCCCGCGGCTGAGTCCGGGGTGCCCGCGACGACCGGTCCATACCTGCTGGCCGACGACCCGACCTATCCCGCCTTCGGCTCGCTACATGGCTTGGCGGGAGGCTTCGACCCGAGCCGGCCGGCCAGCTTCGCCATCACCTCGTCAGTCACCTGCTGCTCGTCCAGCTTGACGTAGTGCTTCATCACCGTGTCCGGGTTGCACCCGATGGCGATGGCCGCCCGCCGGGGTCGATGCCCGACTCCCAGGCCGCCGTGAACGCCCGCTTGCGGGGCTGGTGCGAGTGGATTTTCGGCCGGTCGGGGTGGGCCGCCCCGTAGTCGAGGAACAGCGTCTCGACCCAGTGGTACAGCCGCCGGGGCTGGAAGTCCGGCTTGATCCGGTGGGTCGGGTGGCCCATCTTCCCGACCGCCTCGACCAGCCCCTGCGGGTACGACTCCCACAAAAACCGCTTCCCCTTCACCGCGTCCAGGGCCGCGAACAGCTCCGGCGGCAGCGGGACCGAGCGGGCCTTGCGGCCCTTCGTCTGGTCGGCCCGGAAGTGCAGCCGGCCGTCCCGGAGTTGGGCCGACTCGACCCCGCACAGGTCCATCAGCCGGCAGCCGGTGACCGCCTTCGCCTCCAGGAACAGCCGGGGGAGCGGCCATCCCGCGTACCGCACGTCGAGCCAGCCCATGAGGTGGGTCAGGGTGTCGTCCCCGATTACCTGCACCTCGATCTTGTCCGTCTTCGGCGGGGCCACGTCCTGCCACGGGTTGCCCGGGCAGACCCCAGCTCGTCCACGAACCAAGTCTGCCAAAGGGCGCTGAACCCCCGCACCAGCGAGAACACGGTGTGCGGGGACGGCAGCCTCTTCCACTGCGTCGGGGCGGCCGCGAAGTCCTTCTTCCACGCCTCGGCCGTGCCCGGGGAGATGTCGGCCGGCCCGGGGGCGACGGGGTAGAAGGCGCGGATGCGGCGGATCAGCTTGACGGAGTACTCGACCGTCGGCCCCGCAGGCCGTTCGCCTTCGCCTCGTCCTTCAGCCGCCGCTCCGCCTCGTCCCCGGTGACGGCGTCACGGGCGACCGTCGCCGGGGCGTACTCGGCGTCGATGACGGCGTGGGCGGCGGTGTGGGCCCGCTGCACCGCCGTCTGCCGGGTGTCCCGCTCCAGTCGCCGGCCGTCGGCCCCGCGGAAGTATAGGTAGTAGCACGGGTCGTTGCCCCGCTTCTTCAGGTTGTACCCGACCAACTTGCCGTGGGCGACATGGGAGCGGGGGTCGGCGCGGGGCACGGCGGCCTCCTGCACGCGAGCGGGTAGGTTGGGAAATCTCTCGGGCCATGATGGCGCGATCCGCCCCGAGCGCAAGGTCGGTTGGATCGGTCCTACCGCCGCCGAGTCGTCAGGCTCCGGTCCAGGGTCTCGCGGGTGAACAGCAGCCGGCCGGGCCGCCCCGGCATCGGGTGCAGCCGCCCCCGCTTGACGAGGGCGTAGACTCCCTGGACTGTGGTCCGCAGGTGGGCCGCCGCCTCGGCGGCCGTCAGGTACGGGGGCGGCACCGCCCCCGGCGTTCGCGTCGCGGTCTGCTCGCCCACGGCCTCACCTCTCGCTCTACCGGCGGGCTGACCTGTCGCGGGACGGCCACCCGTCCCTCAGACTCGGGCAGGGCCCCGGCCAGACGGCCGGGGCCTAAACCGCATCACTTCCGGAACACCGCCGCCACCGACTTGACCGCCTCCGGGCCGGGCAGCCCGTGCTCGCGGGCCACCACGGCTGCCGCGGCGATCAGCACCGCCACGACCGCCCAGGTTCCGAGCAGAACGTTCGTGATGCCCACGACGACCGGCTCCACCACACCGTCCCCCGCGGCCGCCGCCAGGTCGCGGGGGACGTTCAGAAACGGTTCCGGGTTCGCCAGGAGCGCCTGAACCGCCTGGGCCCCGCACCGCTCGAGCAGCGGCTCGGCCACCCCCGGGTGCCGGACGAGGACGGCCGCCGCCTCGTCCCCGTGCCGGGCGAGCTGCCGCATGGCCGCCGGCCGGGACGGCACCCGGGACGCCCCCTGCTCGCCGCGGAC
>JAIEQN010000172.1 GCA_019747685.1 Gemmataceae bacterium | reverse complement strand
GGGCGACCGACTGGCCGACGTTCGCCGGCGACCCCGGGCGGACCGGCCGGGTCCGCGGCCCGATCCCGCACCACTGGCCGGCCGTCCCCACCTGGGTCGCCCAAATCCCCGGGGCGGTCCCCGGGCTGGCCGGCGTCCCGCCCGCCCCGGGCCGGCCGCCGTTCGGCCACCCCGTCGTCGCCGGCGGCAAGGTCTACCTGGCCGACGCCGGCCGGGTTTACTCGTTCGACCTCCGCACCGGCCTGCCGTCGGCCCTCCCCGCCCCGCCGGGCGGTCGGGTGTTCCCGCCGCGGGCCGCTCCCGACCCGGACCCGTGTACCACCCTGACCTGGGCGGACGGCCGGTTGTACGCCCGGGCCGGCCCCGCCGCGGTCCGAGTGCCGGACCCGCCCCGGCCCGGCCGCCCGGGTGAAGACTCGGCGGTCGTCTGCTACGCCCCGCCGGCCGACCCCACCCGCCCGCTGCGGGAAGCCTGGCGGGTGCCCCCGCCGCACCCGGCCGAGGGGAAGAAGACGGCCGCCTGGGAAGGTGCCCCGCTGGTCGCCGGCGGGCGGCTGTGGGCGGCCCTGGCCCGGTTCGAGGACGGCCGGGCCGTCCACGCGGTCGCCGGGTTCGACCCGGCCGACCCGGACCCGCCGCCGGAGGGGCCGAACTGGACGACCGACGTGTGCGACGCCCCGGCCGGGGCCGAGGCCCGCGGCCGGCAGGAACTGCTGACCCTGGCCGGGCGGTACGTCGTCTTCTGCTCGAACACCGGGGCCGTCGTCGCCGTGGACGCCGCTACCGGCCGGCGGGCCTGGGCCTTCCTCTACCCGCGGACCACCCGCCGGTCGGAGTCGGCCCGACCCGACCCGTCCCCGGCGGTGGCCGCCGACGGGCGGGTGTTCGTCGCCCCGGCCGACGCCGACCGGGTGTTCGCCCTCGACGCCGAGACCGGCAAGCTCCTGTGGGAGAGCGAGCGGGCCGAGGGGGCGGCGATCGTCGGCGTCACCCGCGGCCGGGTGATCGTCACCACCACCGGCCCGGTGCGTGGCATACGGGCGCTGAGCGTCCGCACCGGGTCGTACCGCCGGCCGGACGGCTGGGTACAGGCCGGCACCGGCGGCGACTGGCTCGGCTACGGCCGCGGGTTCGTGACCGACCGTGCGGTCGTCTGGCCGAGCCGGAGCCGGTACGGACTGTACTTCCTCGACCCGGAGACCGGCGAACCGATCCCGACCGCCCCGCCGATCCGCGGGCCGCGGAACGGGCTGTTCGGGAACGTCGCTTACGCCGACGGGGTGCTGGTGGTCGTCACCCCGACGGAGGTGTGGGGGTTCGTGGCCGAGGGGAAGCCGCCGGCCGACCCGCCCGCCCCCGACCCCCGCCGGCGGGTCATCGCCGGGATCGACCGTGCGGAACAGCAACTGTCCGACGGCGATGTCACGGCCGCCCGGGCGACGCTGCTCGAAGTGGCCCGGGGCGAGTACCCGGCCGGATGGCGGGCCTGGGCGGCGGCCCGGCTGCTCGCGCTCGGCCCGCCGGCGGACGACCCGGGGAAGCTCCCCGCCGACGTGGGCCTCGTCCTGACGCCGGGCCTGCTGCCGGAATGGCTGGTCACGTCGGCCGGCGAACTCGTCACCCTCCGCACGCTGGTCGCCCGGCACACCGGCCGGCCCGAGCCGCCGAAGGAATCACCGGCCCCGGTGACGGGACGGCGTTCCGGAGAGGTGGTTGATCTGTCGCCCGGGGCGTGCATCAAGCATGAGGTCCGGCTGCCGCCGGCGTCCCAGCCGCTCCGGCTCATCCCCGGTGGGAGTGCTTTCGAGAAACACCTGTTCGTGGCGACGCCCGATCAGGTCATGGCCGTCGCCCTGGCCATCGGCGATCGATCCGTCACGGCCTTCACCGCCGCCGACGTGTTCACCCACGCGGCCGACCTGCCCCGCGGGTTCGTGGCCGCCGGGCCGTCGGCGGTGGCCGTGTACGACGCCCCCGGCGAGGCCCCGTGGGTCTTCCGCGTCCCCGGCACCGACCCGCTACCGGACGGTCCGGCCCGGCCGCCGCTCCGCACCGACGGCCCGCCGGCCCCGCTGTTGTCGTCGTTCGCCCTGGCCGGGGCCTGGCTGGTGGCCCGGCTCGGCGACCACCACCTGCTGGCCCTCGACCTCCTCGGCCGGCGGGTGGCCTGGGTCCTCGGCGGCGACGGCCGGGCCGGGTACTTCCCGACCGGCTTCGGGTCGGTCCCGCGGTTCTGTCCCGAGCTGTTCACGTCCGACCGGCTGGTCGTGGTGCAGGTGTCCGACGGCCGGCGGTGGGCGATCGACCGGGACGCCGGCCGGGTCCGCGGGCCGGGCGAGCCGACCGCCCGGGTCGCCTGGGCGGGGCCGCCG
>JAIEQN010000978.1 GCA_019747685.1 Gemmataceae bacterium | reverse complement strand
GGCCATCAGCGGGTCGGCCACCCGGATCAGCGGCCGGCCGTTGACCGGGACCGACGGCGGGGCGACGGCGGCGGCCGCCGGGCAGGCGTGCCAAGCCCCGAGGTGCTTGTCGTCCACCAGGGTAATGTCCCCCGGCCGGGCGTCGGCCAGCGGGCGGGCGTCGGCGATCGGCAGGTCCCCGTCCCCGAGGACTTCGCCCCGCACCCAGTCGGCGAGCTGCCGGACGGTGACGGTCACGGTCGGACCCTCTTCCCTGAGAGCCGGGGCGCCGGCGGCGCCGGGGGTCGGCGGAGGTTAGCCCGATAGCCGGGGCGGGGCAAGCCCAACCGGCCGGGCCGGGCGGCCCGCCGCCGGGGGTATCGGCAACCAGGGGGGCCGGGTGCCAGTGGGAGCGGTGGTTCGGGCGGGATCAGGTCGGTGAAGATGGGGAATCGTGCGGGGTGATGCCGGCGGCGCGGGCGAAGTCGGCGGCGGTCTGCGGCCCGGCCGGCGTCTCGATCACGCCGTTGCCGGCGGCTGCCGCGGCCCAGCAAAGCTGGTCCCAACACGCCTTCATGGCCGGGTCGGCGTTCCCCCAGACCACGCACGAGTACCCGGCCGGGGCCCGCCGGAGGGTGACCATCCCGGCCGGGAACCCGACCCGCAGCTCGTTCCAGCCGGGGTCGGGCACCTCGTCCGGGAAGGCCGGCAGGCCGTCGATCATCCGCAGCGGGGCGGCCTCGCCGAGGCGGGCGAGTTGGTCGCGGACGGCCTCCCAGGCCGGCGGGTCACCGGCCGGAAAGCGGATGGTGCGGTCGAGCCCCATCAGCCGCCCTTCTTGCTGACGATGTCCTGAAGCGCCTTCTTCTGGTCGGCGGTCAACACCGCCTTCATGTCCTTCTCCCGGGCCGCCTTCAGGTCCTTGATCTTCGCCTCCAACTTCTCGATCTCGCCGTTGTACTTGGCCTGGACCTTGTAGACCTCCTGCTTCTGGTCGTCGGTCAGCCCGATCTTGCCCCAGTTCTGGGGCAGGGTGCCTTTGACCTTGGCCGCCGGCTCGTCCTTCTTGGCCGCCTTCGGCTCGTCCTTCTTGGTATCCTGCCCGACCAGCCCGCCGGACGCGACGAGCAGCCCGCCGATGAGGGCGAACATCGACACGCGGAACATCGGACACCTCTCGGAGTGCCCCGCGGCGACGGTGGCTTGTCCGTCCGCCGGCCGCGGGTCCATCAGTTGTGATCGACGGCGGTACGGCGGGCAAGTAAAAAGTCGGCGGAATCCCCTCGATTCGCACGGAGGCGGCCCATGCCGGTGTTCGGGGCGCACCTGTCGGTGGCCGGCGGGCTGACCAACGCCGTCTCGGCGGCGGTCGGACTGGAGTGCGGCACCGTCCAGCTCTTCACCAAGAACGCCAGCACCTGGGCGGGGAAGCCGCTGGCGGATGCGGACGCCCGGGCCTTCCGGGCGGCCGTCCGGGCCGCCGGGCTGAGGTTCCCGACCGCCCACGACTCGTACCTCATCAACCTCGCCAGCCCGGACGACCGGCTGTACCGCAAGTCGATCGCGGCGTTCGCCGACGAACTCGACCGGGCCGAGGCCCTGGGCCTGAGCTACCTCGTCAGCCACCCCGGGGCCCACACCGGCAGTGGCGTGGACGCCGGCGTCGCACGGGTCGTCGCGGCCCTGGACGAGGTCCACGCCCGCTGCGTCGGGTACAAGGTTCAAGTCTTGATCGAGACGACGGCCGGCCAGGGGTCGTGCCTGGGGGCGACGTTCGAGGAGATTGCGGCCATCCTGGACGGGGTGGACGACTCGGACCGGCTGGGCGTCTGCTTCGACACCTGCCACGCCTTCGCCGCCGGCTACCCGCTGGCCGCGGCCGACGACTACGCCGCCACCTTCGGCCGGTTCGACGACCTCGTCGGCCTCGACCGGCTCCGGCTGTTCCACGTCAACGACAGCGTCAAGGGCCTGGGCAGCCGGGTGGACCGGCACGCCCACATCGGGCAGGGGCAGATCGGGATCGACGCCTTCCGCCGGCTGGTGACCGACCCGCGGTTCGCCGACCGGCCGATGATCCTGGAGACGCCGAAGGAGGACGCCGACGGGCGGGCGATGGACCCGGTCAACCTCGGCCTGCTGCGGGGCTTTCTGACCACTACCCCGGCCGCCCGGGCGGGGTGATGCGGACTGCCGAGACTCGTACCGGAGTGCATGAGGCCCACCCTACGAAGACTTTACCTCCCCCATTTGGGGAGGTGAAAACCGGGTCCGTCCCCCTGGATCATATTTCGCGGACCTGTCAAGCCCAACCTTCCGGCGGCCGATGAATTGGGCGTCGGGGGTCACGCCAGTGACCCCCGGACGCCCGGCCGGGCCTCCCACCCGGCC
>JAIEQN010000663.1 GCA_019747685.1 Gemmataceae bacterium | reverse complement strand
CCCGCTGTCGCTGTCGGGTGTGCCGCGCGGCCCGGGTGGGCCCGCGACGACGCACCACGCGGCCCCGGTGCGTCGTCGCGGGCGCGGGTTTTCACCTCCCCCCGTGCGGGGGAGGTCGCCGGCCGCCGGCCGGCGGGTGGAACTGCGTGCGCCTCCGGGAGCTCCCCCCCCCCCCCCCCGTCGCCCCGCTCCGGGCCGACCTCCCCCGCACGGGGGGAGGTGAAAACCCGGCCCACCCCGAGGGTCGCGGCCCCCCCTGACGCGCCACCCGGCCCCCGGCTACCCGAGCGGGCGGAGCCGCTTGGCCCGGACCTCGGCCAGCTTCCCGCGGAGCCGGTCGTACTCCCGCCGCACCTCCCGGGGCTGGCGGTCGAGGTCGTGGGCCAGGTTCGCCCGCTCCGCCGGGTCCTTCTCCAGGTCGTACATCTCCCACTGGCCGGCCGCCTTCCCGTCCGGGTCGTAGTACTCGGCCAGCTTGTACCGCGCCTCCCGGAGGCTGACGATCCGGTTCGGCGGCTGGGGGAAGACCGGGGCCGCCTGGCCGGACTGGTAGTCGTCGTAGGTGAAGACGACGTAATCCTGGACCGGCGGGGCCGCCGGGTCGAGGACCAGCCGGGAGTAATCGACCCCCTGCCAGTCGGCCCGGGCGGCCGCCGGGGCGGTGACGAGGGCGGCCAGGGTCGGCAGGAAGTCGACGTGCGACACCAGGGCGGACGACCGCCGCGGGGCCGGGAACAGGGCCGGGTTGGAGTACACCAGCGGGACCCGCAGGGACTCCTCGTAGAAGTTGAAGTTCTTCTGCCGCAGCCCGCCGTGGGCCAGCCCCATCTCGCCGTGGTCGGCCGTCCGGACGACCAGGGTGCGGTCGGTCAGCTTTTGTTGGTCCAGGGCGGCCAGGACCTCGACCAGGTACTTGTCCGACGCCTTCAGCAGACTGCCGTAGAAGTTGAGGTAGTCCCGCTTCTTTTGGGGGGTGTCGAGCCGTCCGAGGAACTGGGACAGGGCCAGGAACTGTTGCTGGGCGGTCGGCTTGGTGGCCAGGTCCTCGTCGGCGGTGGGCGGCAGGCCGATCGGCCCCCGCAGCCAGCCGTCGTCGTACCCCGCCTGCTTGTAGGTGTCCGGGTAGAAGAGTACGTCGTGCGGGTTGACCAGGGAGACGACCAGGAAGAACGGTTGCTGGCCGGCGGCCCGCGACCGGAGGTACGCCAAGGCCCCTTCCTTGCCCTCCTCCCACGGGCCGTCGTCCCGCATGAACCGGCCGTCGTTGTCCGCCGTCCCGCCGCCGGCCTGGTCGAGGTCCTGGTTGGCCCCGGCGTCCTGCGGGTTCCACCGCCCGAACCCGTACTTGCCCACGTCGGCCGGCACCCACCGCTTGCCGGCCGGCTTGTTGCAGTGCCACTTCCCCTTGTACACGACGGTGTAACCCGCGGCGGCCATCACGGTGGCGAGGTTCTTCAGCCCGACCGGCAGCTCGACCTGCGGGTACTTGTCGGCCGGCATGTTCTCTTCGAGCGTGTACTTCACCCCGTGCTGGGCCGGGAAGTACCCGGACAGCCAGGTGGACCGGGCCGGCGAGCACATGCAGGCGTTGGTGAAGGCGTTGCCGAAGGACAGGCCGGCCTTCTTCAGCCGGGTCAGGCCGGGCAGGTTGTCCTTCTCCCAGTCGGCCGGGAAGTGCTGCGTCGCCCGCTCCTGGTCGGTCAGGAAGACGACGACGTTCATCCCGGCCAGGCCCTCCCCGGCCGGCTGGCCCCGGGCGGTGCCGAGCACCAGCGGCGGTGCCAGGAGCGGGGCCGACTTCAGCACGTCCCGCCGGGTGACCCGTCCGCTGCAGCTCATGGGGTGGCCCCTCCCGGTCGCGCCGGGTCTCATCGGCCGACTGGCCCGCCCGGCGGCCCCAGCGTACCGGGCGGACCGGCCGGCCGCAAACGATTTCCCGGCCCGACCGCCCGTAAGGGGGTTTGACCTCCCCTCGGAGCACCACCCGACGCTTTGGCAAACTCAACTCTCAACCTCGGACCGGGTTCGTGGCCTGACCCCGTCGTTCCGACCGGTCGCAATATTTCCGCCCGCCGGCGGATGTACGGGTGAACCGGGCGGGCCGGGTGGATTCCCGCCCCGGGCTGTCAGTCCCGGGCGGCGGGTGTTGATGACAAGGGTAGGGCCGACGGCGGACCGACCACCGGTTCGGAAATCTTTGCGGACAAACTGTCGCAATGCCGTAACGGGTCGCATAGCCTGGGACGCGAGCGAGCCAACATGCGTGGTCAGCCCCGCCACATGACACCGACCCGTACCGTCGCGCGGCGGAGGACGCACCCGGGCCGCCCCGCCGGCCGGTGGGCGGCCGTCGGGCTGGTCGTGCTGGC
>JAIEQN010000360.1 GCA_019747685.1 Gemmataceae bacterium | reverse complement strand
GGACAGGTCCGTCGGATACCGCTTCCTGCTCATGCCCGACAGGCTACGCCGCCAGGCTTATTAGACAAGCTCTTAGAAGCCCTGATGCTCTGTTGAAATCCTCTGTTTTCCTGGCGAGCGGGGGCCGTCAGGCCCCTGTTCCGGTCGAAGAAACAGGGTCCTGACGGCCCCCGCTCGCCAAGATTTCAACAGAGCAAAGCCCTGACAAAACCCTGGTTCACCCCCGGTTTTCAAGGCGATTTCGGGGTTTTGGCAGAGCTTCTTAAGAAGCCCTGACAAAACCCTGGTTCACCCCCAGTTTTCAAGGCGATTTCGGGGTTTTGGCAGAGCTTCTTAATGGCCCGGCAGCGGCCTGCGAGCAGCCGGCGGAGGTAGCCGGCCAGGTCGAGCCCGGTCGCCCCGGCCGGCGGCCCGCCGCGGTGATGCCGATGCCGGGCGGGCGGGGGCCGTCACGCACCGTAGTCCCCCGGCCCCTCGACGTGTTCTCCCCGCGACCGGAGCAGCCCGGCCGCCTCCTCGGCGACTACGCGGTCGGCGAACTCGTAGGTCAGGCAGACCGGCCCGTCCCCGTCCGGCTCCTCCCGGCACGTCAACCGGCCACCGAGCCGGCCGACGTGGTCCGAGATGCCGGCCTCCCGGGCGGGGTCGGGCGGGGATCGGTACAGCACCTCGAACATGAACGACATGGCGTGTCCTCAACCGGTCACGACGGCGGGAAGAACAGGTGGCCCCACGTCCCGCCGGCCCCCTTCTTCCCGCCGGTCCAGTCGGCGTACTTGACGTGGGGCAGCGGGTGGCCGACGGCCGGCTCGGCCGGGTGGACCTGGAACCACGCCCTCACCCCCGGCGGCGGGGCCGGGTACGGTTGACCGGCGGCCGCGGGCGGCAGCTCCGTGGCGTGCGGCAGCGCCTGCCGGATGACCCGCCGGGCCTCGTCCTCGGACCCGACGGTCGCATCGTACCGGCCGGGCGACCGGACCCCGGCGGCGTGTTCGGCCTCGGTCGGCACGGGAGGTCCGGGTGGGCGGCGGTCGGACCGGGCGTCGGCGTGTCGCCCGCACCCGGATCGTACCCGTCCGGGTCCGGCGGGGCAACCGCGCCACGTCAAGATGTCCGTTCGGCCTCTCGCTTCATGGCCCGGCACCGGCCCTCCAGGAGCCTCCGCAGGTAGCCGGCCAGGTAGAGCCGGTCGACCAGCCACCCGGCCGGCCCGTAGGGCGACCGGAACGAGACCTCGTCGGTCATGACGGTGATCCCGGCCCGCTCCTCGAAGTGGTGGTCGTGGGCGAACGACCGGAACGCCCCGTCCGTCATCTCGTCCCGGAAGTACCGCGGCCGGTCGAACGCGGTGATGACCACCGTGAGCCGCTGCCGGACCCCGAGGTGCCGGGCCTCCCACGTCACCGACTCGCCCAACTCGATCAAGCCCGACGTGCGGCCGGCCACCGCCCGCTCGCCGGTGTGGGCCAGCGACCGGGTATGGAAGCCGATGTCCCGGGCCAGGTCGAAGCACCGCCCGGCCGGGGCCGCGATCTCGGTCACGATGCGGAACGAAGCCATCGGCATCACCGGGGCGGGCGGCGGTGTCACCCGGCGGCCGCCAGCTTCCGCTTCCAGTACTCCGGGTCGGACTGGATTTCGGCCAGGAACCGGGCGGCCAGCCCGGACGGCGGGTTGACGCCCTGCTCCCACGCCCGGACGGTGTTGGCCGACACCCCCAGCAGGGCGGCGAAGGCGGCCTGGCTGGCCCCGACCGACGCCCGGACCGCGGCCACCGCCGCCGGGTCGGCCGGCACCCGCGGGAAGCCGGCCCGGCGGACCCACCGGACGGTGAACCGCCGCTCCACCTCGGCCATCCCGCCTTCCCGCAAGGCCTCGGTGACAGCCTCGATCCCGGCCACCACCCGGCGGCCGAACGCCGTCGTCCCGTCCGGGAAGGTGCGGCCGAACGCCCCCTTTGCCTTCGTCGCCTTAGCCACGTCTTCGCCTCCCTCGGGCGCGTCGGGCGGCCCGGACTTCCAGCAACTTCTCGAACTCGACCAACTTCTTGGCGACCGCCCTCCGCTCACCGGCCGGAGGCCGTCCGCCGGACCCAGTCTACCCAGATCGATCGGTACTTGTCGGAATAAGAACCCCTAACGAAACCTTGCCGGGTGGGCGTTCGGGTCCGAGTCTGGCAGTGGCTCCTGTGGAGGAACCGCCGTGGCGAAGCTGCTACCGGACGACCTGTGGGCGGTCATCGAGCCGCTGCTCCCGGCCCAGCCCGCGCCCGGCCCGAAGGGCGGGCGGCCGCCGATCGCCAACCGGCAGGCCCGGACCGGCCTCCTGTTCGTCCTCAAGACCGGGCTGCCGTGGGAGGACCG
>JAIEQN010000914.1 GCA_019747685.1 Gemmataceae bacterium | reverse complement strand
GGGAGCGCCACCCCCGTCGTCTGGGGCGACCAGGTGTTCGTCCTCACGGCGGTCAAGACCGACCGCGTCGCCCGGCCGGACGAGCGGCCGAAGGCCGACCCGGCGTTCGAGACGAAGACCGACCCGCCGACCCACTTCTACCGCTTCGAGGTCCTCAGCTTCGACCGGGCGACGGGCAAGGTCCGGTGGCGGCGGGTCGCGGCCGAGGCCGTGCCGCACGAGGGCCACCACGCCACCCACTCCTACGCCGCCGGGTCGCCGGCCACCGACGGGAAACGGCTGTACGCCTCGTTCGGGTCGTTCGGGGTGTACGCCTTCACGCTCGACGGGGAGCCGGTCTGGTCCCGCGACCTCGGCCGGCTCCGCACCCGGCTCGGGTGGGGCGAGGCGGTCACGCCGGTGGTCCACGGCGGCTCGTTGGTCCTCAACCGGGACCAGGAGGCCGACTCGAAACTGGTCGTCCTGGACGCGGCGACGGGGATGACCCGGTGGGAAGCCGCCCGCGACGAGAAGTCGAGCTGGAACACCCCGCTGGTGGTCGAGCACGGCGGGGTGACGCAGGTGGTGGTCAACGGCACCAACCGGGCCCGGGCCTACGACCTGGCCGACGGGAAGGTCCTGTGGGAGGTCGGCGGGATGACCGTGAACGCCATCCCGTCGGCCGTCGCCGGTGGCGGGGTGGCCTACGTCATGAGCGGCTACCGGGGGGCGGCGGCCGTGGCGGTCCCGCTGGCCGCCCGGGGCGACCTGTCCGACCCGAAGGCGGTCGCCTGGCGGTACGGCAAGGGGACGCCGTACGTCCCGTCCCCGCTGCTGCTCGACGGCCGGCTGTACTTCACCCAGGCGAACTCCCAGGTCCTGACGGTCCTCGACGCCAAGACCGGCCGGCCGCTCCTGGCCGACGAGCGGCTCCCCGGGGTGAAGGACTTCTACGCCTCCCCGGTCGCGGCCGGCGGCCGGATTTACCTGGTCGATCGAACCGGCACCACGCTCGTCCTCAAGCCCGGCGACCAGCCCGAGGTGGTGGCCACCAACCGGCTGGACGACCCGGTCGACGCATCCCCGGCGGTGGCCGGCCGGCAGCTCTTCCTCCGCGGCCAGAAGTACCTGTACTGCATCGAGGAGCCGTCCCGGTAGCCGGCCCTACTTCAGCTTCAGGACCGACGGCAGCAGACAGGTGCCGTCCTTGCACGCGGTCACCCGGACCCGGACCTCGAACGGCCCGTCGGCCCTGCCCACCGCCGCCTTGCCGGTCAGCGTCACCGTCTTCTCGTACACCCGGTACTCGCCGGCCGCCGCGTCCTTCGCCACCGTGCCCTTGGGGAAGTCGACGGCGGCCTCGACGACCGCGTCGCCGACCCGCACCTCGACCGTCGTCTCGGACTCCTTGAGCGCGTCGTTCCCGGCCGGGCGGGCGTACACGTGCCACGGGCCGGCGACCGTGAGCGTGACCGTAAACGCCCGCGTACCGTCGGCCGCCGGCCCGGCCTTCAGCGTCGCCGTCACCACGTCGGCCGACTCGCGGGGGTTGCCCGGGGCCGGCGGGTTCTTCGGCCCGCCCGCCGCCGCGTCCGGCGGGCCGTCGTCCAGCAGTTCGCCCAGCGCCCGGGCCATCCCCGGGGCCGAGCCCGGGTTCGACTTGATTACCCCGGCGAACGCCCCGACCGTCCGGACGGCGGCCTCGCGGGCCTTCGCATCGCCGGTCTTCCGCCCGAGCCGGAGCAGGTTCCGGGCCATCACCCCGTTGCCCGACGGCTGCGCCCCGTCGGTCCCGTCCTTGGGCCGGGCGAACAGCTTCTCGTGGTCGCCGGCGGTCGAGTAGAACCCGCCCCGGGCGGCGTCGCCGTGCCACTTCGCGGCCGCCTCGGCCAGGGCCTTCGCCTCGTCCAGCCACCGCTTCTCGCCGGTGGCGTCGTGCAGGTTCAACAGCCCGTGGATCAGGAAGGCGTAGTCGTCGAGGAAGGCGGGGACGCGGGCCGCAGGCTTTTCGCCCGGCACGGCGGCGTAAATCCGCAGCAGCCGCCCGTCCCCCGTTCGCATCGATTTCAGCAGGAAGTCGGCGGCCCGGGCGGCGGCCGCGGTGTACGCCTTCTCGCCGAACACCTCGCCGGCCTTGGCGTAGGCCGCGACCATCTGCCCGTTCCAGGCGGTGATGACCTTGGTGTCGAGGAACGGCCGCTCCCGCTTCTCCCGAGCGGCCAGCAGCTTCGCCTTCAGCGGGCCGAGCCGGGCGAGCAGCTCCGCCTCGGTCGTCTTCAAGTCCTTGGCCACCTCGGCGACCGGCTTCGGCAGCCGGAGGATGTGGGCCTTCCCCTCGAAGTTCGGCTCGGCGACGCCGTACACGGCCCGGAC
>JAIEQN010000433.1 GCA_019747685.1 Gemmataceae bacterium | reverse complement strand
GCGGCCAGCCCGCCGGCCCGGGGGGCGGCGGCGAAGGCCGGGCTCTCGCCGTGCCCGTGGGGGCGGTCCCGACCGCCGGCCCCGCGGGGCGTGTCCGTAGTCGCTAGACCCCTACCGAACCGACACTAGTCTCAATACCGCAGCCCCATTGCGCCAGGAGTTCGCGTGAAGGAATGACGGATTGGTTTGACAGCGCAGACGGCGAAAGCGTCGGATTCCGAGTCCGGAGGTCACGAGTTCGAGTCTCGCCCGGACTACCACCCCATGACCCGATCCGCATACCGCCGCATCACCGCCGAGTACGGCAAACAGCGCCTCGCCGCGTTCGGCCGAGCCGACCGCATTCTGGACCCCAAGACAGCCCGGGCCGCTGCGGCCGGGACCGTGTCCGACGTCGGGATCGGTGCCAGGGGCGGGCGTGGCAATGCACCAGGGACCACCCGCCGTGCCGACCACGGCCCCGCCACATTGTCCGGGTGTGGTCACCGCTTCAGGGCCTTGTCGAGGAACTCGAACAGCGCCTTCGTGGCCGGGTCGTCGGGCCCGCCGAGGTCGGCGTTGATCCGGGCGTGGGTCGTCTCCCGGGCGGCGAACTCGGCGACCGGGACGCCGGCGTCCCCCAGAACGTTGCCCAGCCGCCGGGCCTGGGCGGCGACGTCGGGGTGTTCGGCGACGTGCAGGATCAGGAACGGCGGGATGCCCTTGCCCTTCGCCACGTGGGTGACGGCCGAGAAGTCCTTGTGCTTCGCCGGGTCGTTGCCGAACTTCTCCCGGTGCCCGAACTTCGCCGGCGGCAGGCCGTGGGCCCGCCACCGGGTTTCCGCCACCTCGATGATCGCCGGCACGTCGTAGGTGTCGCCGTCCACCGGCACGCACCCCTTGACGACATCCAGCGACAGCCCCTCGGCCTTCAGGTAGCGGTCGTCCGTGCAGATCAGCGCGGCGAGTTGGGCGCCGGCCGAGTGGCCCATGACGAACACCCGCTTCGGGTCGCCGCCGAACCCGGCGGCGTGGTCGTGGACCCAGCGGAACGCCTTGGCCACGTCGCGGACGATCGTGCCCATGTCCACGGCCGGCAGGAGCCGGTAGTTGGTGGATACGAAGACGAACCCCTTGTCCGTGAACACCCGCGGCTTGATCTGGACATCGGACTTGTCGCCGGCCTGCCAGCCGCCGCCGTGGATCCAGAAGACGACCGGCAGGTCCTTCGCCCCCCTCGGGGAGTACACGTCGAGGACCTGCCGCTCGTGGGCCGGGTCGGAGTAAGGGATGTCGCGCTTGACATCCTGCCCCCGGGCCCCGGCCGCGAGGGCGAGGACGACGAGCAGGGAGGCGGCGGGTCGCATGATGTCCGTCCTGGCTCGGGAGGGTGGCGGCAAAAGCGCGATGCACGACGGGCTCGCCTGGGCGACCGGCCCGCACCAGTTTCGGGCGGATTGCGTCACCCGTCAAGCAGCTTGTCCCGGCCCTCGGCGGGCCGACGGGTCTCGCCCCGCCCTGTCCCGGCCGGTCGGTTCGGTTACAATCGGGCCACGGACCCGCCCCGAGGAGGCCGGGATGACCCGCGCCACGGCCGCCGTCTGCCTGCTCCCGGTACTCGTCTCGGCCCACCCCGCCGGCCGGCCGGACCCACCCGACCTCGAACCGGGGGAACTCGCCCCGGGGCTCGTGGCCGAGTACCGCTCGGCCGCCGACCCCGGGGCGACGGTGACGCGTGTCGAGAAGCCGGCGTTCTACCTCGGCCGGTCGAGCCCGCACCCCCGCCTCCCGCCCGGCCCGTTCGAGGCCTCGTGGTCCGGGGTCGTCTCGCTCCGCGACCCGGGGCCGGTCTCGTGCTCGGCACTCGTCGGCGGCGAGGTGACGGTGGCCGTCGACGGGGTCACGGTTCTGGCCGGCCGCGGTACGACGGACACCGCCCGGGTGGCCGGTAAGGTGTCGCTCGACCGCCCCCCGGGCCACTACCCCATTGCGGTCCGGTACCGGTCGCTGCCCGACGTGCCCGCCCGGCTCCAGCTCTGGTGGGAGGGGCCGGCCTTCGCCCCGGAGCCGCTGCCGGCGTGGAAGCTGGGCCACCTTGCCGGGCAACGTCCGCCGGACCTGGAGACCGACGAATTCGCGGCCCGCGGAAAGGTCGAGGCCGGGCGATACGGGTGCGCCCGCTGCCACCTGGCCGCGTTCCCGGCCGTGACCGACCCGCCGCCGGGGCCGTCGCTCGCCGACCTGGGGCGGCGGGTCGGCAAGGTATGGCTGCTGAACTGGCTGGCCGACCCGGCGGCGGTCCGCCCCGACGCGCACATGCCGGCGCTGTTCACCCCCGACCGGGCCGGGTACGCCG
>JAIEQN010000530.1 GCA_019747685.1 Gemmataceae bacterium | reverse complement strand
CCCGGCTCGCCAGATTCAGGCATTTGCCTGGTAGTATTGAACACTCAACACTCCCGAAGGGAATTGCGGCCCGGCCCTTGACGCCCGGTGGGGCGGCCCTTAGCCTTATTCTTTCCCCGTTCTCCGAAACGTGGGAACGACCGGGACGGCGAGGAGGCGGGCGTGGCAGCCAGCGAAAGAATCCGCATCCGGATGGAAGGGTACGACCACGAGGTCCTCGACCGGACCGCCGGCGAGATCGTCCAGACGGCCCGGGAGAACGGGGCCGACGTGCACGGGCCGATCCCGCTGCCGACCCGGATCGAGCGGTACACGGTGTTGCGGTCCCCGCACATCGACCGCAAGAGCCGGGAGCAGTTCGAGATCCGGACCCACAAGCGGCTGATCGACATCCTCCGGCCGACCCAGAAGACGATCGAGGCGCTCAACAAGGGCCTCAACCTGCCCCCGGGCGTGGACATCAAGATTCGGGTCATCGCCGCCGGGGCGTGATGAGCCGCACAGGCCGGGAGGCCTGTGCCACCAAGCAGTTTTCTTGGTGGCACAGGCCTCCCGGCCTGTGCGGGCCGAAAAACCGGTTGACGTTCCGGTCCGGGGTTTTACAACAATTAACTCCCGCCCGCCGCAGCCCCCCTCGGGGGTAGTACCGGCGGGCGGTTTCGTGCGACAGGTGACCCCGTCTCGCCGCCGGCCGGCTGAAACTCAGCCGGCCAACCGTGCGGCCCCCCGGGCAACCGGGCGCGGGCGGGGTCAGGAGTGGTCCTCCATGGCCGACGAACCCAACGGCACCCCCGCCGCGGCGGCGGGCGGTGAGAAGCCCGGCGTCATCACCCGGGCGATGCTCAAGCGGAAGCGGAAGGAGAAGGCCCGCGCCAAGAAGGGGCCGTCCTCCCCCGCGATCGTCCAGTACGCCGACCCGATCACCGTCCCGGTCCACAACCGGGCCGGCCAGCAGGTCGGGACGGTGACGGTCGACCCGAAGGACTACGGCGGCAAGATCAGCAAGCAGCTGATGCACGACGCGGTGCTGATGTACCGGGCCAACCAGCGGGCCGGGACGCACAGCACCCTCCGCCGGGGCGAGGTCGCCGGCAGCACCAAGAAGCTGTTCCGCCAGAAGGGGACGGGCAACGCCCGGGCCGGGACCAAGCGGACGAACAAGCGGCGGGGCGGCGGGACCGCCAAGGGGCCCAAGCCCCGCGACTACTCGTACAGCATGCCCAAGAAGGCCGTCCGGGCGGCCACCCGGATGGCCATCCTGTCGAAGTTCATCGACAACGAGGCGGTGGTCGTCGAGGACCTGGCCCTACCGGCCCCGAAGACCAAGGAGGTCGCGGCCGTCCTCAGGGCGATCAAGGTCGGGACGCAGGCGACCGAGGCCGGCGAGAAGCCGGTCACCCTGGCCGACCAGACGGTGCTGATCGGGACCGAGGCCCTCGACCCGGTCGTCCACCGGTCGGCCCGGAACATCGAGGGCGTGAAGGTCCTGCCGGTCGGCGAGTTCAACTGCTACCGGGTGCTGCGGCACAAGCGGCTGCTCTTGACCCGGGCGGCGTTCGAGTACCTGAAGGACCCGGCGGCGGCCCGGGAGCGGCTGGCGGCGGCCGCCGGGCCGAAGCCGGAGGAGAAGCCGATCGTCCGCCGCGGGCGGGCCGGCCGCATCCAGAAGCGGAAGGCGGCCCTGGCGGCCGCGAAGGCGGGCGAGGCGGCGACCAAGTAACGTCGGGAACGCCCCGGCCGCCGGCCGGGGGGGAGCGGAGCGATGGCGAAACCCCGTCCGAGGCCGAAGCGGTACCTGCGGAAGCTGGCGATGCGGCAGCCGTGCGTCCACGGCGAGCCGGGGATCGAGCTGCGGCCGTACCAGGTCATCATCCGCCCGCTGGTGACCGAGAAGGGGACCCACCAGTCGACCCGGTACAACGCCTACACGTTCGAGGTCAACCCGGTCGCCACCAAGCCCCAGATCCGGGCGGCCGTCACGGAGCTGTTCGGCGTCCGGGTCGAGGACGTGCGGACGATGAACCGCAAGGGCAAGGCGACCCGGACCCGGGGCGTCGAGGGCCGGCACGCCAACTGGAAGAAGGCCGTCGTCGCCCTCCACCCGGACGACAAGATCGAGTTCTTCTAAGAGCATTCGTAGGGTGGGTCCGGGCGGCCCTCCGGGCCGCCGGCCCACCCGCGATCCCTGGTGGGTCGGCGGCCCGGGGGGCCGCCCGGACCCACCCTACCAGCCGACTCCCGGTGACCGATGGGCGTCAAGAAGTACAAGCCGACCTCGCCGGGCCGCCGGGGCGGGAGCGTGTCCGACTTCGCGGACTGCACCTACCC
>JAIEQN010000712.1 GCA_019747685.1 Gemmataceae bacterium | reverse complement strand
GTGGCCGAGCCGTGGAACACGGCCACCGCCGCCCTGTTCGTCGGCATCGTGGCCGTCTGGGTGTGGCGGCTCCGCGGACGCTACCGCGACTACCCGTTCCTATGCGTCTGCATGCCCATTCTGCTGGCCGGCGGGGTCGGCGGGACGCTCTACCACGCCACCCGGGTGTCCCGGTTCTACTTCCTGCTGGACGTAATCCCGATCTCCCTGCTCGGCCTGGCCGGGGCCATCTACCTGCTGGTCAAGCTCGGCCAGCGGGCCGGGATGGGGCGGGTGGCCCTGTACGGGTTCGGGGCCCTCGGATTCTACGCCGCCGTCAACACCATGCTGTTCACCACCTTCCGGCCGTACCTGGCCGGCGTCCCGAACCTGGCCGTCAACCTCTCCTACGCGGCCATCGCCGTGCTCATCCTGACGCCGATGGCGGTGGTCCTGGTTCGCACCCGGTTCCGCCACGGCGGGTGGGTGGCGGCCGGGCTGGTCGGCTTCGTCATCGCCTGGTTCTTCCGGCTGGTCGACCGGCAGATGGGCGAATACCTGCCGATGGGCAGCCACTGGCTCTGGCACACGTTCGGGGCGATCACCACCGCCCTCATCATCGAGTACTTCTACCGGGTGGAGGGCGAGCCGGACGGCACCGAGCCGCACGCCGGCCCGCAGCCGACGTGGTGACGGGCGGGCGACGGGCATAGAACAGCCCCACCCCCGGAGCCGGCCGCCCATGCTCACCCTGGCGAAGTTCTCGATCGGCGTCGGCGACCGGTTCGGCCGCCAGGCCCAGGCCCAACTGCGGGCGTGTGAGCTGGCCGCCGAAGCCGGTGTCGAGGTCGTGCCGGTCTGGAACAAGTCGAACCGCGAACACACCATCATCGGGACCGAACCGACGACGACCCGGGCCGCGGCCGACGCCGCGGTCCGCGTGAGGGGCTGGGCCAAGCCGTACCACGTCGATGCCGACCACATCCGCCTGGACACCGTCGACCGGTTCCTCGGGCCGTGCGACTTCTTCACCGTCGATGTGGCCGACTCGATCGGGCAGCCGGCCGACCCGGCGGCGGTGGCCCGGTTCGCCGACCGGAACGCGGGGCTGGTCGGCCGCCACGAGCTGCCCGGCCTCCCCGAGCCGGTGACGATCACGGCCGACGACCTCCGGGCCGTGGGGGCGAAATACCTCGAGGCGGCACAGGACGCCGGGGCCATTTATCGGAAGATCGCGGCCGCGAAGGGGGCCGGCTCGTTCGTCACCGAGGTCTCGATGGACGAGACCGACGCCCCGCAGACGCCGCCGGAGTTGCTGCTCATCCTGGCGGCACTGGCCGACGAGGGCGTCCCGCTCCAGACCATCGCCCCGAAGTTCACCGGCCGGTTCAACAAGGGGGTCGACTACGTCGGCGACCTCCGGCAGTTCGAGCGGGAGTTCCGGCAGGACCTGGCCGTCATCGCCCTCGCGGTCGGGCGGTTCGGGCTGCCGGCGAACCTCAAGCTGAGCGTCCATTCCGGGAGCGACAAGTTTTCGCTCTACCCGGTCATCCGCCGGGCCCTGCGGGACACCGGGGCCGGGCTGCACCTGAAGACGGCCGGGACGACGTGGCTCGAAGAGGTGATCGGGCTGGCCGAGGCCGGCGGCGACGGCCTGGCGTTGGCGAAGGAGATTTACGCCGCGGCCCTGAAGAAGAAGGCCGACCTCTGTGCCCCGTATGCGGCGGTCATCGACATCGACCCCGCGAAGCTACCGTCGGCCGACGAGGTGAGCGGCTGGTCGTCGGAGCAATACGTCCGCGCCCTACGGCACGAGCCGGCCGACCCGCAATTCAACCCACACCTGCGGCAACTCGTCCACGTCGGGTTCAAGGTCGCGGCCGGGATGGGCGACCGCTACCTGTCGGCGGTCGAGGCGCACGAGGCGACGATCGCCCGGAACGTCACCGGAAACCTGTGGGACCGGCACCTGAAGCCGTTGTTCGTCGGGTAGGCGAGCGGGGGGCGTGAGCCGGCCGGCGGGGCGTGGTCCCAGTCTCCGGCCTGAAGGGCCGTTTCCGTCAGCCCGGGCCGCAGGCCCGGGAAGGGGGCCCAAGAGCCCCGGCCCTGTAGGGGCCGTTCCGGGCCGGCGGGTGGTCGTCGCGGCCGCGAACGGCCCCTACAGGGCCGAGAGGTGTTGTCGACATCGAACCCAGCCCTTCGGGCTGGGCTGACGGAAGCGGCCCTTCGGGCCGAAGGCACAACCCCTCCGCCGGTCGGTTCGGTCGTGCCACCGGCGACCGCCGGAGCCACCGGCCGGCTCACGCCCCCCGCTCGCCAGGAGATGACATGCCCTCCGACCTG
>JAIEQN010000893.1 GCA_019747685.1 Gemmataceae bacterium | reverse complement strand
GGGGCCACTGCCGGTGGGGGGGGGGCACGGCCTGGGGGGGGCCTTGGTCGGGTGGGCCGCACCGGTCCCGCAGCACGGGGTCCGGCCCACCCTACACGATACTTACGAGCCTGCGACGTGGCCCGGAAGCTTGGCCCGCGCGGTCGGGATTGACAGCCGCCGTCGGCACCCCGGGCAACGAGCCGGCGGTCGCTCGGTTTCCGTACCGAACGGAATTCGGGTCTTGCATCGCGGGCACACGTACATGGGGCGACTCGCGCCCGATCCGGTGGCCTTCGCGGCCGCCTTCGCCGGGGTCACGCAGAACCCCGCGCCGAGGGGTTCAAAGCGAAGTAAGCAGCCGCAGTGCGGACACGGAGCGTCCCCGAACGGCTGGGACGGCTCCATGACCACCGCCTTGCGGCAGACAGGGCAGCAGGCGGGTTGACCTTCTGGTGTCCGCGACGAGATCACCATGCCCCACCCCCGCCACCGACCGCCTCACCCGCCCCGGCGGAGGACCCCGTCCAGGAAGCCCTCCAGTTGCCGGCTGCGGACCGGGTGCTGGAGCTTGCGGACGGCCTTGGCCTCGATCTGCCGGACCCGCTCCCGGGTGACCTTGAAGATGCGGCCGACCTCCTCCAGGGTGTACGTGTACCCGTCGCCCAGCCCGTACCGGAGCTTGATGATCTCCCGCTCCCGGTAGGTCAGGGTCTTCAGCACCCCCTCGATCTTGTCCTTGAGCATCTCGTTGGTCGCCGCGTTCACCGGCGACTCGACCGTCCCGTCCTCGATGAAGTCGCCGAAGTAGCTGTCCTCGCTCTCCCCGACCGGCCGGTCCAGGCTGATCGGCTGGCGGCTGATCTTGAGGACCCGCTTGCACTCCTCGTAGGAGATCTGCGCGGCCTTGGCCGTCTCCTCGACGGTGGGCTCCCGGCCGAGGGCCTGCAAGAGCTGCTTGGAGACGTTCCGCAGCCGGGACATGGTCTCGATCATGTGGACCGGGATGCGGATGGTCCGGGCCTGGTCGGCGATCGCCCGGGTGATCGCCTGCCGGATCCACCAGGTCGCGTAGGTGCTGAACTTGAACCCCCGGCGGTGCTCGTACTTGTCCACCGCCCGCATCAGCCCGGTGTTCCCCTCCTGGATCAGGTCGAGGAACGACAGCCCGCGGTTGCGGTACTTCTTGGCGATCGAGACCACGAGGCGCAGGTTCCCGCCGGACAGCTCCCGCTTGGCCACCTCGTACTCGGCGAACCGCTGCCGCATGACGGCCACCCGCTTCCGCAGGGTGGCGGGCTCTTCCAGGGTGATGAGCTGGAGGTCGGCCAGCTCCTTCTCCAGGTTGGCCCGCTCGTCCCGGGCCGCCCGGCTGCCCCGCAGGGACCCGATCGACCCCTCGAGTTCCGTCATCCGGTGGCTGATCTGCTCCAGCTTCTTCATCAAGGGCTGGACCTTCTGGGTCCGGATCGACAGCTCCTCGACCAGGGTGACGGTCTTCCGCCGGCGGAGCCGCAGCCGCTCCCGGACGGCCTCCCGGGCGTTCGGGTCGGCGTCCTCCCCGAGCCGGTGGAAGTCGTCGACGTTCTGCTCCATCAGCGGCTCCAGGGTCCGCAGGTTGGGCGGCATCCGCTGGAGGATCTTGTCCTTCTCCAGGTTCTCGGTCTGGCTGACCTTGATCGTCCGGTCGAACGGCAGGTCGCCGGCCATCACCCGCTTGAGGGTCTCGACCACCTGCCGCAGGGCGTAGTCGCACTCCAGCACCTTCCGCCGGAACCGCCGGCGGGTGACCTCGATCTTGCGGGCGAGGGTGATCTCCTTGTCCCGGCTCAGGAGGGGGATTTCCCCCATCTGGGTGAGGTACATCCGGACCGGGTCGTCGATGTGCCGGCCGTCCCCGTCGGTGTCGCCGTACGGGCTGGCCTCGGCGTCGGCCAGCAGCTCCTCGGCCAGGACCGCCGCCGGGACCTCCTCCCGGGCCTCGGTGTCGTCCTCGTCGATCAGGCTGATCCCGAGGTTCTCCAGGAGTTCCTGGAGTTCGGCCAGCCGGTCCGGCTCGGCCAGCTCGGGCAGGGCCTGGTTGACCTCGTCGAACGTGAGCGACCCGGTCTGCTTGCCCCGCTCGATCAGGGCCCGGAGCGTCTCGTCGGCCTTCCAGTCCATCCGAACCCCTCCGCCAGAGCCGGCCGCCGGGGCGAAAGCCCCGGGGGCGGGTGGATCAGAACTCGTGGTGTCGAACCCGGTGTTCCTTCGGGGCGAGCGGGGGGTGGTTAACCCCCGGGTTCCGGAACAAGGGGGTGAAAACCCCCCCCCGCCCACGTAAAAAGGACAAC
>JAIEQN010000408.1 GCA_019747685.1 Gemmataceae bacterium | reverse complement strand
TCGAGGCTCGCCGCAGGCGAGGCGAGACGCACCGGGCGATGCGTGGTGCGTCTCGCCTCGCCTGCGGCGAGCCTCGACACACCCTACGATCCGGAGGCCCGACGCCCGAGTATGTCCTACGCCCTGCAAACCCTCTGGCACGAGCGACAGCGGTACGCCTCCGGCGTGCTGGCGGTGACGTTCTCGGCCGTGCTCATCGCCCTCCAGTGCGGGCTGCTGTTGGGCCTGTTCAAGATCACCTCGATCCCGATCGACGCCGCCGCCGGCGGGACCGACCGGCTCGTCTGGGTGGGCTCCACCGCCGTCCCGAGCGTCGACCTGGGCAAGCCGATCCCGGCCTCGTACCTGACCCGGGTGGCCGGCCGGCCGGGGGTCGAGCTGCCCGAGCAGTACATCGCCAACTTCGCCAACTTCACCAAGCCGGCCGGCGGGACCGAGCTGTGTTTCCTGCTGGCCACCCGGCTCGACCCGGACGCGGCCGCGGCCGCCACCGTCCTGACCCCGGAGCTGCGGACCGCCCTGTCCGAGCCGTTCACCATCGTGGTGGACGAGTCGGACGTGGCCAAGCTGAAACTCGACCACCCCTACGGCAAGCCGAAGATCAACGGCAAGGAAGTCACCGTCGTCGGGACGGTCAAGGGGCTCAAGAGCCTGGCCGCCCCGTGGGTGTTCTGCTCCTTGCACACCGCCCGGCAGTTGCTCGGGTTCCTCCTGCCCGCCGACCACGTGACGTACCTGGTGGCCCGGTGCGACGCCCCGGCCCGGGCCCGGGAGGTGGCGGCCGACCTGCGGGCCGAGTACCCGGACGACATGTCGGCGGCCACCGGGGACGAGTTCTCGACCGGCAGCCGGTGGTACTGGCTGTTGCGGACCAAGGCCGGGATCGCCATCGGGTTCGCGGCCGTCTTGGGCCTGTTGGTCGGGGCGGTCATCACCTACCAGACCCTCTACTCGGCCACCGCCGCCAGCGCCAAGGAGTTCGCCATCCTCCTGGCCCTGGGCATCCCCCGGTGGCGGATCTCCTTGATGGTCCTGGCCCAGTCGTTCTGGGTCGGGGTGGTCGGGATCGCGGCCGCGTACCCGCTGTGCCTGTTGCTGCGGGAGGCGGCCCGGGCCGGGAACGTGGACGTGGACCTGCGGTGGGAGGTCCTGACCGGGACGGCGGCGGTCACGACGCTGATGGCCCTGGCCGCCGGCACCCTGGCGCTGCGGAGCGTCCGGAAGATCGAGCCGATGGACCTGCTTCGCTAGAGTTTCGAGTTTAGGCGGTTTCGAGTTCCGTACTGGCGTGCCTGGCCGGGACCGACTTTACTCTAAACTTTAGACTTTAAACTCGAAACTCCAAACACGATGCCCGCGACTCTCACCGGCCACGCGACCCTCCGCGGGGAGCACCTCACCCGGACTTACGGGGACGGGGACAAGCGGCGGGCCGCCCTGCGGGACGTGTCGCTCGACCTCCGGCCCGGGCAGCTCGCCCTGCTCATGGGGCCGAGCGGCAGCGGCAAGAGCACCCTCCTCGCCGTGCTGTCCGGGTTGCTCGAACCGGACACCGGGCGGGTGCTGGCCGAGGACGAGGGCGAGGTCAAGGACGTGTGGGCGATGACCGGCAAGGAGCGGGAGGACTTCCGGCTGCGGACCACCGGGTTCGTGTTCCAGGGGTACAACCTGTTCCCGGCCCTGACCGCCCGGCAGCAGTTGGAGATCGTGCTCAAGTGGGGCGGGTACGCCGGCGGGGGCGAGGCCCGGCGGCGGGCCGACGAGATGCTCGACAGGCTCGGGCTGGCGGCCAACCGGCACCGGAAGCCGGCCCACCTGTCCGGCGGGGAGAAGCAGCGGGTGGCGATCGGCCGGGCGCTGGTGAAAGACCCGTCTTTCGTATTTGCCGACGAACCGACCAGCGCTTTAGACTGGGAGAACGGGCAGCGGGTGATGGAGCTGCTGCGGGACGCCGCCCACGAGCGGCGGGCGTCGATCCTGGTCGTCTCCCACGACCACCGGCTGTTGCCCTACGTGGACGTGTACTACCACCTGGAGGACGGCCACCTGGAGGAGCGGCCCCGGGGGTGAACGAGACCCCTCCCCCCGGCCCCCTCCCCCACGGGGAGAGGGGGCCGGGGGGAGGGGTCCGCGGGAACGCGACGGTCGGCGGGAGTCGCCGGCCGTAAACTACCGGTAGGAGGTGCCCCGTGAACTGGCTCCGCAACGCCCGGCCGGTGCTGTACGTCGCGGGCGGGCTGCTGGTGGTCGGCAGCCTGCTGGGGGCCCGGCTGTGGGCCCACGGGTCCGGCGGCGAG
>JAIEQN010000213.1 GCA_019747685.1 Gemmataceae bacterium | reverse complement strand
ACGATCGGGACGCCAAGAAGCAGCTCGAGGCCGCCCGCGACTACCAGAACTTCAAAGAGGTCCCCTGGAACACCGTCTGCCCGCTCCTCCAGAACATCCTCGACTCGAAGTCGGACTCGTTCTTCAACATCAAGTACCAGGTCGGCGGGCGGACCGAGGTGAACCGGATCAGCGTCCGGACCGAGGCCAACCGGATCATCGCCGCCTTCCCGAAGGAGGGGCTGGAGTTCTACCAGCAGGCCTACGGGCAGGTGGCCGCCGGCCAACTGGCCGACGCCGTCAAGGCGAACTACGACCCGGCCGGCCTGTCCGAGGTGTCCCAACGGTACTTCCACACCAAGGCCGGTGGCGAGGCCACCGTCCTGCTCGGCACCCTCCACCTCGACCGCGGTAACTACCTCGAGGCGTCCGCCGCGTTCGAGCGGGTGCTGGCCCGGCCGAACAACGAGGGGCTGCTGACCTCGCGGACCCTGTTCAAGGCCGCCCTCGCCCTGAAGCGGAGCGGCGACCCCCGGCACGTCGCCCCGGCCCGGGCGGCCGCCGACAAGCTCCTCGTCGCCGTCAGCCGGGACGGGCTCAAGGTCGGCCGGCGGACGTACACCGCCGAGCAGGTCCGGGCCGAACTCGAACGCCCGGCCGGCGCGTCGCGGATCGAGTCCGCCGTGGCCGAGTGGACCGGCCGGTACGGCAACGCCTCCCGCAACGGCACGGTGGCCGGCGGCCCGCCGTTCCTGGTCCCGGTGTTCGACCCGAGCCCGATGGTCGACCCGACACTCGACGCCGGCCCGGGCGGCCAGCCCGGGATGGCCGCGGCCGAGTGGATCAGGTCCGAGCTGGCCCGGCAGTACGCCAGCAACCCGCCCCCGAAGGCCCTGCCGCTGCCCGGGTTCTTCCCGGTCACCACCCCAGACGTGGTCGTCTACCGCGGTTACGGCGGCGTCTACGCGGTCGCCGCCCGGGACCACGTCCACCTCGGCAGGCCGGTCGCCGCCGGCGACCTCCGGTGGATCGCCAAGACCGAGTTCGGGGTCCACCAGCTCCTGACCCCCGGGAACCACGTCTTCAAGGACTCGAACGTCTACTCCCAGGTCCGGTCGTGGTGGCAGACGTATACGGCGACCGGGGCCGACAGCGTGCTGGCCGAGAACCCCCAGCTCGGGGCCCTCGCCCACGACGGGCAGGCGGTGTACTACCTGGACGAGGTCGCCGTCCCGCCGCCGCCGGTGGTCCAGGACCCGAACTTCGGCGGGTTCCCCGGCGGGATGCCCCAGGGGTTCGTCAACCAGTCCGGGAAGCTGGCCGCGGCCATCCGGGCCGGGGAGCTGAACGCCGTCGACCTGGTCACCGGCCAGCTCGTCTGGTCCCTCGGCCGGTTCGACCAGGAGCGGCACAAGCCGGCCGCCCCGGCCCAGGTCGCCGGCCCGGCCACCGAGGACGACGCCGACAAGCTCACCTCGGCCTTCCACATGTGCCTGAACGCCGTCTTCCTCGGCCCGCCGCTGCCGCTCAACGGCCGGCTGTACGTCCTGATCGAGCAGGCCGGGGCCATCCGCCTGCTCTGCCTCGACCCGCGGAACCTCACCGAGGCCAAGTTCCTCGGCAAGGTCACCAAGACGTGGAAGGAGAACGACGTCACCCGCAGCCAGGAGGAGGTCGAGGAGGTCGCCCTCAAGGTCCCCACTCTGGTCTGGCAGCAGAAGCTCGGGCGGCCGGCCAACCCCCTCCCGGGCGACTCCGTCCGCCGGCTCCAGGGGGCGTTCCTGGCCGCCGGGGACGGCATCCTGGTCTGCCCGACCAACTCCGGGGCGGTCATCGGCGTGGACATCATGTCCCGCAGCCTCCTGTGGGCCCACGCCTACCGGAAGCTCGACGCCAAGGACAACCCGGGCGGGATGGGCCAGGCCCAGATGATGGGGATGAGGCGGGGGGGCGGCGTCCGGTTCAACCCGGACGGGAGCCCGATCCTGCCCCAGCAACTGGACAGCAACCGGTGGCGGGCGGCCGCCCCGGTCGTCGCCGCCGGCCGGGTGGTCCTGTCCGCCTACGACTCCGCCAAGCTCGAGTGCCTCGACCTGCGGACCGGCAAGGTCGTCTGGTCGGTCCCCCGCAAGGACACCGACCTGTACGTCGGCGGGGTGGTCAACGACAAGGTCCTGGTGGTCGGCAAGGGCGAGGTCCGGGCCTACCCCCTGACCGCCGACCCGGGCGACGTGAAGCCGGTCTGGACCGCGGCCGTGACGGCCACCCCGACCGGTCACGGGATCGCCGGGAAGGGCGTCTACTACCTCCCGGT
>JAIEQN010001103.1 GCA_019747685.1 Gemmataceae bacterium | reverse complement strand
TCCGGCCGCGACTGTATCGGCGACGGCCGAAGTGCGCAAGGGCATTTTCAACGAACTTGCAACTCAGGAGACTAGTTGCGTCCAAGACCCGTATTTCACCCCCGTTGATACAGACCAGGCGCCCGTCGGGACTCCAAGTGGAGGTGGCCCCGACAGCGACGGCATTGGCGGATGCGATCTCGGCTCCGGTGTTCGCGTCCGCGACTCGGATACGATCGTCCCCCAGGTCCATCGCTAGCTTCGACCCGTCCGGGCTCCAGGTGACGTTGGTGAAGACGCGGTCCGTCGCGGCGTCTTGGGTCGTCCGGAACTGCCGCACTTCGGCTCCGGTGCGGGCGTCGAAGACGCGGACCGTGCGGTCCGCTGAAGCGGTCGCTACCCGCGTTCCGTCGGGGCTCCAAGCCGCTTCAAAGAGTTCGTCCATGTGGCCACGGAGCACGATGCTTTCAGCCCCGGTCCGGGCGTCCCACACCCGGGCCGTACCATCAAGCGATGCGGTTGCGATCCGATAGCCGTCCGCACTCCAAGCCGCCCCGAAGACCCGACCTCGGTGGCCGTTCAGGGTTATCAATTCGGCCCCGGTCCGGGCATCCCACACCCTGGCAACGTGGTCCTCACGGGAGAAGGTAATCAAACGCGACCTGTCCGGACTCCACTCGGCCCGGAAGATGGTGCCGGTCTGCCCCCGGAGGGATGTGGTTTCGCCTTGGGCTTTTAATTCCCAGACCCGGACCGTGGAGTCTTGGCCTCCGGTTGCCAAGCGTGACCCATCCGGGCTCCAGGCGACCGACCAGACCGAAGCGGTATGCCCGCGCAGTGTCTGGACCTCGGCCCCGGTCCGGGCGTCCCACACCCGTGCAGTGCCGTCGAGCGAGCCGGTCGCCACCTTGGACCCGTCCGGGCTCCAGGCAGGCCATGTGACCTGCATCGTATGCCCCCGGAGGACGGTCACTTCCTTGCCGCTTTGTGCGTGCCACACCCGAGCCACATCATCGCCCCCGCAGGTCAACAGCCGCGATCCGTCGGGGCTCCAGATGATACGGACGACCACTCGTTTATGCCCTTGGAGTACGGACACCTCGTCCCCGGTCCGGGCGTCCCATACCCGAGCGGAGTTACTGTCCGAGTTGGCGGCCAACTTGGTTCCGTCCGGACTCCAGGCCGCCATGAACACGATCTCCGCGCCTGCTTTGATGCTGACCGTTTCAACCCCCGTGCGAGAATCCCACACACGCACGTGCCCGTCCCGCATGGCTGTCGCCAGTAGCGTTCCGTTCGGGCTCCAGGCAATGTCATTAATCCCCTCCCCGGGCGGGCGGAGGACGACCTCGTCGCCCCCGACTCGGAGGTCCCACAGTCGGACCGCTTTGCCACCGACCGAGGTGATCGCCAACCTCCTCCCGTCGGGGCTCCAGTCGGCCAGGGCCTGTTCGTCCGCTCCTTTGAGCGCCGCCAACTCTCTTCCGGTCCCGGCGTCCCAAACACGAATCGTCCGGTCCCCCGAGGTGGTTACCACCTTCGACCGGTCCGGGCTGAGTCCGGCGGACCCCAAGAAGTCCGTGTGCCCCTTGAAGACAACCAGTTCCGCGCCGGTGCGGGAGTCCACAATCCTCGCCGTATTGTCCTTTGAGGTGGTCAGTAACCGCGCCCCGTCCAGGCTCCAACTAGGTGTTGAACCGGAGGAGATTGACTGGCCGACGAGCGTCATTTGTTGGCCATTGCAGAGGCGATAGACGTAGTACCACTCCCAGCCGCGGAGGTCCGGGCGGGTGCCCTCCAGCAGGGCCATCGCCCCGGCCACGTTGTTCCCCAGGGCCTCCTGGTGGGCCACCTCCATCGTCCGGGCGTACTCCGACAACGCCAGCTTCTCCCGCTCCTGCCGCAGGAGGTCCCGGGCCGTCTCGGCATCCCCTCTCGCCCGGACGGCGTCTGTCAGCGCGGCCGCCGTCTTCCCCTGCTCGTCCCCCAGCCGGGCCAGGGCGTCCTCGGTCAGCCGCTTCTCCCCGGCCAACTGGCTCCGGGCCGCCTCCGCATCCCGCCACAACAGCCCGACCGTCACCGCGACGGCGACCACCGCCGCCCCGGCCAGGGCCGCCGCGTACAGGGCCGCCACCGCCGGCTTCCGCCGGGCCCACTTGTACCCCCGCTCCAGGGCCCCCGCCGGGCGGACCGAGATCGACTCCCCGGCCACGAACCGCCGCAGGTCGTCGGCCAGGGCCGCGGCACTCGGGTAGCGGTCGGCCGGCCGCTTCTCCAAACACTTCAAGCAGACCAGCTCCAGGTCCCGCGGG
>JAIEQN010000936.1 GCA_019747685.1 Gemmataceae bacterium | reverse complement strand
AGCGGGGGGCGTCCGCCCCCTTATTGCTACCCACAACCGGGGGCTGACGCCCCCCGCTCGCCAAGACCGCCTCGACCCCTGCCGGCCAACGGAAAGGGCTACCTCCCGTGCCGGTCTCTCAAGCGTCCGTCGAACTCCCCTTCGGTCAGAGTACCCTCACCCTCGAAACCGGAACCCTCGCCCGGCAGGCCCACGGGGCCGTCGTCGTCCGGTACGAGGGCACCGTCGTCCTGGTCGCCGTCGTGGAAGGCAACGTCATCCCCGGCCGCGACTTCTTCCCGCTCCAGGTCGAGTACCGCGAGCGGACCTACGCCGCCGGCAAGTTCCCCGGCGGGTTCATCAAGCGGGAGACCCGACCGAGTACCAAAGAGACCCTGACCAGCCGGCTGATCGACCGGCCGACCCGGCCCCTGTTCCCGGTCGGGTACGTCAACGAGGTCCAGATTCACGCCACCGTCATCTCGGCCGACCGGGAGAACGACCCGGACGTGCTCGCCCTGATCGGGGCCTCGGCCGCCCTGCACGTCTCCCACATCCCGTTCCTCAAGCCCTACGCGGCCGTCCGGCTCGGCCGGGTCGACGGGCAACTCGTCGTCCTGCCGACGCTGTCGCAGATGGAGAATAGCGACCTGGACCTCGTCGTCGCCGGGACGGACGAGGCCGTGTGCATGATCGAGGGGTTCGCCCGGGAACTGCCCGAGGCCGAGACCACCGAGGCGATCATGGAGGCCCACCGGCAGTGCCGGGCGGTCATCAAGGCGATCGAGGAGTTGCGGGAGAAGGCCGTCGGCGGGGCCAAGACGTTCCCGCCGGCCCCGGCCGCGGATGAACTGGCCGAGGAGCTGTACAAGAAGCAGGGCAAGGAGTTCCGGGGGCTGTACCTGACCGAGGGGAAGAAGGCCCGGAACGACGCCCTCGACCAGTTCAAGACCCGGGCCAAGGAGCAGTACGCCCCCGAGGGCGTGACCGACGCCAAGTACACGTCCTCTCAGGTGTCGGCGGCCGTCGCCGCCCTGCGGGAGCGGGTGTTCCGCGAGATCACCCTGGGCGGCACCCGGATCGACGGCCGCGGGCCGAAGGACGTGCGGGGCGTGTCGTGCCAGGTCGGGGTGCTGCCCCGGACCCACGGGTCGGCCGTCTTCCAGCGGGGCGAGACCCAGGGCCTAGTCGTCACCACCCTCGGGACCGTCGGCGACGAGCAGCGGGTCGAGGGCATCCAGGAGGAGTACTCGAAGAAGTTCATGCTCGACTACAACTTCCCGCCGTACTCGGTCGGGGAGTGCAAGCCGATCCGCGGCCCGGGCCGGCGGGAGATCGGCCACGGGATGCTGGCCGAGCGGTCCCTCAAGGCGGTCATCCCGCCGGCCACCAAGTTCCCGTACACGATCCGGCTCGTCAGCGAAATCCTGGAGTCGAACGGGTCCAGCTCGATGGCCTCGGTGTGCGGCGGGACGCTGGCCCTGATGGACGCCGGGGTGCCGATCAAGCGGCCGGTGGCCGGCATCTCGGTCGGGCTCGTCCAGGAGAAGGACCGGCACGTCCTGATCACCGACATCCAGGGGGACGAGGACCACTACGGGGACATGGACTTCAAGGTGGCGGGCACCCAGAAGGGCGTCACCGGCATCCAGCTCGACATCAAGACCGACGGCATCTCCGAGGAGGTGGTCCGGGGGGCGCTGGAGCAGGCCCGGGAGGCCCGCCTGTCCATCCTCAAGTCGATGCTCCACACCCTGCCGGCCCCGCGGAAGGAGATCAGCCCGACGGCCCCGCGGATTGTCACCCTGAAGATCAATCCGGAGAAGATCGGGCTGTTGATCGGCCCGGGCGGGAAGACGATCCGGGCGATCCAGGAGGAGACCGGCGCGAAGATCGACGTGGAGGACGACGGCACCGTCTCCATCGCCGGGCTGGAGGCCCAGGGGGTGGAGGACGCCCGGGGCCGGGTCGAGGCCCTGTGCGCCGAGATCAAGGTCGGGACCGAGTACGAGGGGAAGGTGATCTCGATCAAGGAGTTCGGGGCGTTCATCGAGATCGCCCCGGGCCGGGACGGGCTGTGCCACATCTCCGAGCTGGACGTCGGGTACGTCAGCCGGGCCGACGACGTGGTCAAGATCGGCGACCGGGTGCGGGTCAAGGTGATCGCCATCGACGACCAGGGGCGGGTGAAGCTGTCCCGGAAGGCCCTGATGGCCCCGCCGGAGGGCGGGACCGGCGAGCCGGGCGGCGACCGCCCGCCGCGGGAGTACCGGGAGGACCGGGGCGACCGGGGTGGGGACCGCGGCGGCGA
>JAIEQN010000765.1 GCA_019747685.1 Gemmataceae bacterium | reverse complement strand
ACCGGAGGACCCGGTTCGGGCCGCCGGCCCCGGCGACCACGAACTCCGGCCGGCCGTCCCCGTCCACGTCGGCGACCGCCACCCCGGCGTACCGACCGGGCGGGTTCGGGACGATCCGGTCGGACAGGTCGTGGAACATGGGCACGTGAGCCGGGGCGGTGGCCGACCCGGGTCTTGTTCGGATTTCGTGCTTCGTGCTTCGAATTTCCCGCGTCCGCGGGCTAGCGGGGGAGGCTGGCGTGGGTGTCCCGGGCGGCCAGGATGTCGGCCACCGTGACCGCCCCGGAGGTCTCGCCCCCCGGCCGGCGGTAGTAGACGAACGTGCGGTCGGGCGGCGACCCCTCGGGTAGCCGGAAGTCCGGCCCGGACGGCCGCGGGCGGGCCTCCCCGGACACCCGGACCATCCACCGGGCCCCGGCCGGCGGGTCGGGCAGGGCGAGCGTCCGGGTCCGGTCGTCGTACCCGATCCGGTCGGCCGGGGGCGGCTCCGGGCGGGTCATGGTCGGGCGGTAGTTGGCCGGGTCCGGGCCGCCGCACCCGCCGGCGGCGAGCAACCCGAGGACCAGCACGCCGGTCCGTCGGCGGGGGTGGGCCGGGCGGGTCGTCCGTAACGCCGTCATGGCCGCTCTCCGGGGCCGCGGGGGAGAAGTAGGTTGGTCGGCGGGTTCCCGCAAGGGTAGCACCGGACCCGGCCGGCGGGAAGCCTGAAGTATTTGCCGTCACCGGCAGGAATGCCTGGGCCACCAAAGTCAGGACCACAGGCCGGGAGGCCTGTGCCACCAGGAACCCCCTTGGTGGCACAGGCCTCCCGGCCTGTGCGGGTTCTGTCAGCCGGCGGCCAGCCTGGCCTCGACGGCCGCCCACACGTCGGCGATGACCGTCTCGGCCGTCCCCTGGAGCAGCCCCTTGGGGACCATCTTGAGCAGGCCGGTCACTTCCACCAGGTCGCCGGTCCAGTGGACGGCGGTGCCGCCGTCGGCCTCCCGGAACGTGAGGGCCGCGTCGACGGTGCTGGTCGCCCCGATGGCCTTGGCGGTGACCCGGTAGGCGACCGACTTCCCGGGGTCGCGGGCGGTCACGGCCAGCACCGAGTCGAGGCTGCCGGTCAGGAACGATAACTTCGGCTTGAGCTTCCAGGCGGCCCGGTCGGGGGTGGCCTCGGCGACCCTGGCGTCGGGCAGGCAGCCGACCAGGAACCCGGCGTCGGACAGCTTCGCCGCCACCTCGGCGACCGGCCGGGGGAAGTGCTTGTCGCCCTCGAAGTGGATCACGGCGGCCCTCCGCGGGTTGGGTGATTTTACCACACCCGCCGGTCGGCCGGGATGTGGGCGTGGTGGGAGTCGAACCCACACGCCCCTCGCGGGGCCGCGGATTTTAAGTCCGCTGTGTCTGCCGTTCCACCACACGCCCGTGGGTGGGGGCATGATGACAGGTCGCCGGCCGGCCGGCAACCCCCGGGCGGGCCGGCGGCCGGAAGGGTGGCCCCAAAAAAACCCCACCGTTCCTCGGCTTGCGCCTCAGAACGGTGGGGCCGGAACAGAGAAGAGGCAGAACTCAGGCACTATAGTGCCCCGCCCGGCGGCCGGTGTCAACACCACTTGCCGGAATTTTCCCGGACCGGCCGAACCGCCCGACTGGCTGCTTGCTTCCGCCGGCCCGGGGGATTACCCTGGGGGTTCGGTCGCCCCGGCCCCGGTTGAGGAAGGACGCCCCGCATGGCCTCCGACACGGACCTGGCCCAAGAATTCTTCCAGGTGCGGCGGCACGGCGACATCGCCGTCATCACCCCGTCCCCGCAGGTCGAGCACCTGCCCGAAACCCTGCTGGAGCCGGCCGCCCTGATGGTCCTGGCCCCGCTCCGGGAGGACCCGCCGAACCAGATCATCGTCGACCTCACCTCGGTCAAGTACTTCGGGTCGGCGTTCATCACCTTCCTGCTCCGCTGCCACCACCTGATGGCCGGGCGGGGGAGCGACCTGGTCCTGGCCGGCGTCAACCCGAACATCCGCGAGCTCCTGCGGATCACCAACCTGGACAACCACTGGGCGTTGTACGACAAGGTGTCCGAGGCGATCGAGACCCTCGGCGGGTCGGACTGACCCGACCCGGCCCCCACGCCCCGGGGACCCCGCGTGATCCGCTTCCGCTGTCCGGCCTGCCAGCTCGTCCAGGTCGCGGACCCGCCCGGGCCGGGGGCGGCCGCCCGGTGCGCCGGGTGCGGCCGGGAGGTCTTCCTCCGGGTTACCGCCCCGCCGATCCCGGCCGGCTCCACCCCGCCGCGGCGGCC
>JAIEQN010001078.1 GCA_019747685.1 Gemmataceae bacterium | reverse complement strand
TCTCCTCGAACACCTTCACGTCGGCCGTGTGGTACGCCACCGTCGCGTCCGGGTCCTTTAACTGGTGCCCGGTCAGCACGCAGACCACCCGGTCGCTGGGTGCGATGACGCCCTCCTTGACCAACTTCAACAGCCCGGCCACGCTGGCCGCACTCGCCGGCTCGCACCCCAGCCCGCCGGCCCCGACCCGGGCCTTGGCGTCCAGGATTTCGGCGTCCGTCGCCTCCCGGACCACCCCGCCGCACCGGTCCAGCGCCCGCAGGGCCTTCGGCAGGTTCACCGGCCGGTTGATCTCGATCGCGCTGGCTAGCGTGTCGGCCCGGAGGTTGGCCGCGTCCATCGCCGTCATGTAGGCGTCGAGCTTCGGCCGGTCGTACACCCCGCCGGCCCACCGCAGGCCGTGCCGCTCGAAAAGCTGGTAGTAGGTGTTCGCCCCGGCCGCGTTGACGACGGCCAGTCGCGGGGCGTGATCGATCAGGCCGAGGTCGAGCAGTTCCGAAAACGCCTTCCCGAAGCTCGACACGTTGCCGAGGTTCCCGCCCGGCACCACGATCCAGTCCGGCACCTCCCAGCGGAGGGCTTCGAGGATGCGGAACATCACCGACTTCTGGCCTTCGAGCCGGAACGGGTTGACGCTGTTGACCAGGTAGATGCCGAGCCGGCGGCTGACCTCCTGGACCCGCCGCAGGGCGTCGTCGAAGTCGCCGGCGATCTGCACGGTGAGTGCCCCGTAGTCGAGGGCCTGCGACAGCTTGCCGTAGGAAATCTTGCCGCTGCCGATGAAGATGACCGCCCGCATCAGTTGCGTGACCGAGCAGTACACGGCCAGGCTGGCGCTGGTGTTGCCGGTGCTGGCGCAGGCCGCCCGCCGGGCACCCACCATCCGGGCGTGGGTGAACGCCGCCGTCATCCCGTTGTCCTTGAAGCTCCCCGAGGGGTTCATCCCCTCGTACTGGAGGTACAGCGACCCGGGCTTCATCCCGCAGTAGGCGGCGACGGCGTCCGCCCGCTGGCAGAGGGTTTGGCCCTCGCCGATGGTCATGACGGCTTCCGCCGGGGCGAACGGGAACAGGTCGCGGAACCGCCACACACCGGAGAAGTCGAGCGGGTCGGACCGGTTGGCCCACTTCGCCTCAAAATGCTTGAGGGACTTCGGGACCGGCAGCCGGTCCCAGTCGTAGGCCACGTCGAACAGGCCGCCGCATCTGGGGCAAGCGAACGACGTGTCGGACAGGTCGGCCGTCGCCCGGCAGTGGGGGTTGATGCACCGCTGGAAGGCGACCTCGGCCATCGCGTCGGGACCCGAAACTGTAGGGAGGGACGGACGAACTCACTGTACGGGTTCGGCCCGGCCGGTACGACCCCGCCTTCACCCCGGCCGCCCGGCGCCCGATGATAGACCGTGCCCCCGACCCCCCGGACCCGGACCCGGACCATGCCGTTCCACCTCGTCTCCCTGGCCGGCGGCCCGAGCATCCGGCTCGACCACCCGATCGTCCTGTTCGGCCGGGACGACGAGTGCGACGTGGTGATGGCCTCGAAGAAGGTGTCCCGCAAGCACTGCTGCCTGGCCCAGGTGGACGGGTACCTGGTGGTCCGGGACCTGGGGAGCACCAACGGGATTCTGGTGAACGGCCGGAAGGTGGCCGAGGCCAGGCTGGCCCCGGGGGACGAGGTGCAGATCGGCGGGTTCAAGTACCAGGTGTGCGGCGACGCCCTGGGCGGGTCGGACGACCACTCGGCAGTAGGCGGTGGGCAGTAGGCGGTGGGCAGTAGGCAGAAAGCAGGAGAGATCCGATTCGCCGGGTTGACTCTGCCCACTACCTTCTGCCCACCGTCCGCTGCTAATCCCGGAAGACGATGTCCAGCCCGGCCGCGTCGTCGGGGACGGTCGCCGCCTCGGCCGGGTTGCCGTTGTACCGCCACCTGAAGGCCGGCGGCACCTCGGCGTGCAGGTACGACTTCCGCGGCAGCGTCACCGCCCGGCCGGCGATCACCAGCTCGATCGGCTGACCGGTGTGGTTGAAGAACCCGACCTTCCGGGTGGCGGCGGCCGCCGCCGCCCCGGCCACCCGGACCACCTCGACCGACGGGCCGCCGACCGGGCTGGACCGGGAGGTGCTGCCCGGCACCACCCCGGACGGCCCGCCGGGAATGTCCGGCGGCAGCACCAGCGGCGGCAGGGCCTCGGGCTTCTTCGGGTCGGCCGCCGGGGCCGGCGTCGGCGGGGCGACCGGTAGCCCGGCCGGCGGCAGGGTGTCGAGCGCCGCCGGGGTGACTGG
>JAIEQN010000307.1 GCA_019747685.1 Gemmataceae bacterium | reverse complement strand
CGGCTCGACGCCATCGCGATCACCCCCCGGGCCTCCAGCTCCTTCTCGATCTTCCGGCCGCTCGCCTGCATCTTCGCCGCCGTCCGGCTCAGCGCCCGCCCGGCCCCGTGGCAGGTGCTGCCGAACGTCCGCTCCATGCTCCCGGCCGCACCGACCAGTACCCAGCTCGCCCGGCCCATGTCGCCCGGGATGATGACCGGCTGGCCGACCTTTTGGAACTGCTTCGGCACCTCCGGGTGGCCGGCCGGGAACGCCCGGGTCGCCCCCTTGCGGTGGACCCACACCTGCTTCTTCCGCCCGCCGACCGTGTGTTCCTCCAGCTTGGCGATGTTGTGGGCCACGTCGTACAGGAGTTCCATCCCCAGGTCCTCCCACGGCCGGCCGAACACGTCGGAGAACACCTCCCGGGTCTGCTGCATCAGGAGCTGCCGGTTGCAGAACCCGTAGTTGGCCGCCGCCCGCATCGCCCCGATGTACTTCTGCCCCTCCGGCGACTCGGCCGGGGCGCAGGCCAACTGCCGGTCGGGCAGGGTGATGCCGTACTTGCCCGGGGCGTTGCGGAGGGCGGCCAGCGCGTCGTCGCACACCTGGTAGCCGAGCCCGCGGCTGCCGGAATGGATCATCACGCACACCTGGTTCAACTCCAGCCCGAACACCTTCGCCACGTCCGCGTCGAACACGCTGTCCACCACCTGGACTTCGAGGAAGTGGTTGCCGCTGCCGAGGGTGCCGCACTGGTCGGCCCCCCGCTTGACCGCGTGGTCGGACACGGCGTCCGGGTCGGCGTGGTCGATCCGCCCGTGGGCCTCGGTGAACTCCAGGTCCTTGTTCACCCCGAGTTCCCGACCGATCACGAACTTCGGCCCGTCGGCCATCAGCCGGCGGGTCTCCTTCGGGTCGAACTTGTACTTCCCGCCTTTGCCGGCCCCGGCCGGGATGGCGTAGAACAGGGCCTTCACCAGCTCCCGGATGCGGTGCGTCACGTCGTCCAGGAACAGGTTCGTCTTGACCAGCCGGACGCCGCAGTTGATGTCGTACCCGACCCCGCCGGGGGAGATGACCCCGCCCTCGGCCGGGTCGGTGGCGGCCACCCCGCCGATGGTGAACCCGTACCCCCAGTGGATGTCCGGCATGGCCAGGCTGGCCCCCTGGATGCCGGGCAGCGTCGCCACGTTGGCCACCTGCTCGGGTGCCTGGTCCTTGCGGACCGACTCGATCAGGGCCTCGTTGGCGAAGATCAGCCCGTCCACCCGCATGTCCGGGCGGTACGACCGGGGGATGCGGTAGCAGCACGGGTCGACTTGCTCCAACGGCCCGGCGTAGGCGGCCTTCATGATGTAACCTCACCCGTCGATCGCCCTGGGGTCATTGGTTCCAGGCCGGACACACCCCCCGCGCCTGACGAATCCGTTCGCGGCCGAACAAATCTCGACTTGAGGGACGTGGCCGACGCAACCCGTTGTCACTAAATGTCTACGATCACCTCGGCCTGCCACCCGTCCGGCATCTGCTCGACCTTCAACCCGTGGTAGGTGATGGCCTTGACCTCGTGGTTGAGCAAGTGACGGGCCGGGTCGATCGGCTCGCCGTGGACGGTGGCCGAAAGCCCGTCCGGCCCGACCCGGGCCTCGTACCGGCTGTAGAGCATGTGGTCGGCATCGAACCGGTAGAGCAACTCCTTGAGCCAGTCGAACAAGAGGTACTCGCGGTCGGCCCCGGCGATCTCGATAGTCGCGGCGGTTTCCGGCCGGACGCTCTCCGGGTTCTCGACCATCGCCGCCAGCAGGGCGGCGGCCATCTCGACGAACAGCCCGTCGAGGGTCGGGGCAGCCGCCCGCAGGCCGAGGTCGGCGGTGTGCTCGAAGAGTTCGTACATGCCGCCAGCTTACCCCGACCTCGCGGGCAGGGCTACTGACACGGCGGCCGGCTGCGGGTTCACCCGGACGGATCAGGCCAGCTCGAACCGGTCCGAGATGTCGAAGTCGATCCGCGGCCCGTCGGCGGTGTCGGCGACCGCCACGCCGACGGTGTAGATCATGCCGTGGTAGTCGAACTGGAACTCGCCGCCGACCCGATAAACGACCTCCCCGCGGAGCGAGAACGGCACGATCCGGACCTGTTGCACCCCGGACGTGACCGCCTCACTGAGCAGCAGGGTGACGAGCCGGCCGACCGGCCCGGTGTCCCACTCCGGCCGGTCGGCCGAGTCGGTCGGGTAGCGCGGGAGGTGCCACCCGCCGGGAAAAACAAGCGGTGGTGAGTCGATCGCTTCGTACTCCGT
>JAIEQN010001152.1 GCA_019747685.1 Gemmataceae bacterium | reverse complement strand
GGGCGATCACCGCCGCCAGGAGCGGGCAGGCCCACCCCAGGGCCGTCGCCCCGGCCGTCCGCCGGACCACCTCCCGGAACAGGGGCCGGCCGCCGGCGGCGGCCTTGCGGATCACCGCCCCGCCCGGGCCGCAGAGCAGTTAATCCAGCCCGGCCGCCGCCTCCCGCAACGCCCGCAGGACCTCCCCGGCCGCGGCACGGTGGGCCGCGAACGCCCCCGGCCGGGCCTTCCCGCTCAGGTGGTCCGGGAGTGCCGCCCGCGCGGGTGGGTCGGGAGTCGGGTCGCCCGGTCGGTCGTCCGACGGTTCCCCGCCCACCCGCGCGGGTCGGGCCGCCGGGTCGGGGTCGGGCGGCGGGGCGACCTGCACCAGCTTGCCGTTCTCGGCCCGGAGGCCGGCCCGGGCCAGGTACTTGCAGATCACCCCTTTCGACAACCCGGTGGCCCGGCGGATGGCCTCGTGGGCGTTCCGCTCGCCCCGGAGGACCCGGGCCAGGAGGGGGGCGTCGGCCATCAGGGCGTCGAACACCCGCCGGCAGTCCTCCGGCGACCGGGCCAGCCCGTGCCGGCTGTTCTCGGAGAGGGCCAGCAGGCGGGCGTCCTGGAGGGTGCCGGGCCGGACCAGGCACTCGGCCGACCCCCGCCCGGCCCGCCGGTACGCCTCCCCCCGGTGGAAGCCGGAGTAGACCAGGTGGCGGGGGTCGCCCCGGCCCGACAGCGGGGCCTCCTCGACGACCCCGAGCGGCGGGAACTCGCCGCCGTCGGCCAGGACCTCGGCGTACCGGACGACGGCGGCCTCGTCGTACAGGGCCCCGCCCGGCAGCGCCCGCAGTTGCAGCTCGGGCAGGAACACCAGCCGCTCCAACGGCAGGTACTCCGTCCGGGGCTTCGGCGTCATGGTCGTCTCCGGTCGGGGGCCGGGGCGTCAACCCCGGCCCCGCGGGTTGAAAGGGTCAGGCGGCGTCCGGGCCGGGGACGGCGGCGACGGCCGCCTCGAACGCCGCCGGGTCGAGGGCCTTGATGCTCACCACCCGCACCCCCTCCCACCGGTTGAGCAGCTCGCCCACGTCGCACAGCACGTCCGCCACGTCGTACCCGTAGATGACGGGGTGGTGGGCCACCCCGTCCCCCCGGACCTCGACCAGGTGGGGGACCGCCCCGTCCCAGTACGGGTCCGCCCGGACGGTCGTGGTGGTCCGGGTGGTCGTCGTCTTCTTCACCTTGCCGGTCGTGGTCGCCATCGCCGTCTCCTTCGAGGGTGTGAGGCCCCGGGACGGGCCGTGAACGCCACGGCCGCCGGTCGGGGACTCGGGTGGTGGGAACCGGAACTCAGAACGGAACGTCGTCGGGCAGCTTCGGGGCGGGCCGCGGGTCGGCCCGGGGGTCGTCCAGCCGGCCGTTGAGCAGCAACGCCCTGAGGGCGGCGACGTGGCAGCACTCCCGGACCCGCCGGTAGGTCCCGGCCGCACAGGAACACGAGTCGCTCGACCGGTTCGGCCGGGTGGTAGACCAACGCTGGATCAAGACCGGCTCGGGCACGGCCACGGACCGCTTCCAGTACGGGTACGACCGGGACGACAACCGGACCTACCGGGACAACCTGGTCAACACCGCGTTCGGCGAACTCTACGGGTACGACGGAACCGGACAGGCGACGAGCTTCGCCCGGGGCACCCTGAACGCCGGCAAGACGGCCATCAGCGGGACGGCGAGCCGGACCCAGGGGTGGGACTACGACGCGGCCGGCAACTGGGACAGCGTGACCACGAACGGCACCGCCCAGACCCGGACGGCGAACCGGCAGAACGAGATCACCGCCATGTCCGGGGCGACCACCCCCACGTTCGACGCCAACGGGAACACGACGAGGGACGAGACGGGGAAGCAGTACGCCTACGACGCCTGGAACCGGATGGTCGCGGTCAAAGACGCGGCCGGCACGACGACGCTGGAGACCTTGGCCTACGACGGGCTCGGCCGGCGGGTGAGCGGGACGGCGAGCGGCACGACCACGGACCTGTTCTACTCGGACGACTGGCAGGTCCTCGAAGAGCGGGTCGGGGCGAACGCCCGGGTCCGGAACGTCTGGAGCCCGGTATACGTGGACGCCCTGGTCGTCCGGGACCGGGACACGGACAGCAACGGCACCCTGGACGAGCGGCTGTGGGCGCAGCAAGATGCCAACTGGAACCTGACCGCCCTAGGGTCTGTCTCGTAAATCGGGTCCGGGTACAACGGGCGGTGAGGACGCCCGCCTCGCCGGAGGACCCGGACCG
>JAIEQN010001164.1 GCA_019747685.1 Gemmataceae bacterium | reverse complement strand
ACCCTGGACGCGGAAGCCGCCCTGCGGGTGCTGGCCTACAGCATCCGGCGGTAGATCGGATGTCTTCAACACGGCAGTCTAAAAGCCAATCTGTACCACCACCCCGCCCGGTCGTTGACAACGTCCGGGCGTCGGGGTAGGCTCACCTCCACGCGCCCGCCCGCCGGAGGTCCGGCCATGCGCTGGGTTCCCCCGACCCTGCTCGCCGGTCTGCTCGCCGGTCTGGCCCTCCCGACGCGGTCGTCCGAAGCCCGGGACGAGGCCCCGCCGCCCCGGCCCGTCAACCGGTCCGCCCCGGACTACGCGACCGGCGTCCGCCCGCTCCTCCAAACCTACTGCTTCGGCTGCCACAACGGGACGAAGCGGAAGGGCGGACTGGACCTCGAACAGTACGGCGACCCGGCCGCCGCGCTGGAGCACGCCGATCTGTGGGACATGACGGGTGCCCGAATCCGGTCCGGGGAGATGCCCCCGCCGAAGGCGAAGCAGCCGACCGAGGACGAGCGGCGGGTGCTGCTGGGGTGGGCCGCCCACACCGCCGGGGCGAAGGTCGACCCCGACGCCCTGACCCCGGAACAACTCCGCGAGGCCCTGGCCGGGCGGCCGACGAGCCGGCGGCTGAGCCGGTTCGAGTACAACAACACCTTCCGCGACCTGCTCGGGGTGGACCTCAGCCCCGGTGACCTCCTCCCCTCCGAGGGCGGCGGGGGCGAGGGGTTCGACAACGCCGGCTCGGCCCTGTTCACCACGCCGGTTCTGTTGGAGAAGTACCTGGAGGCGGCCGACCGCGTCCTCGGGGCGATCCTCCCGGCCGCCGGGGAGCCGGCCCGGGCGTCCACCGCGGACGAGATGGCCCGGTTCGACGCCGCCCGCCGGGCGGTGCTGGTCGCGGTCCCCGGGCCGGGCCTGGAGTCGCGGGCCGCCGCCCGGCGAGTCCTCGAGGCGTTCCTCCCGCGGGCCTTCCGCCGCCCGGCCACCCCGGCCGAGGTCGACCGCTACCTGGGGCTCTTCGACGCGGCCGCCCGCCGGGGCGACCCCTACGACCAGGCCGTCCGGCACGCCCTCAAGGCGGTGCTGATCTCGCCGAGCTTCCTGTTCCTGGCCGAGACCCCGGCCGACACGCCCGGGCCGTACCGGCTCGGCCACTACGAGGTCGCGTCCCTCCTGTCGTACTTCCTCTGGGCGTCGATGCCCGACGACACCCTCCTCGACCTGGCCGCCCGGGGCCGGCTGCACGACGACGAGGTGATCCGCGGGCAGGTCCGGCGGATGGCCCGCGATCCGCGGTCCCGCGGGCTGGCCGACGGGTTTGCGACACAATGGCTCGGGACCCGCTCGCTCGGCATGACGGTCAAGCCGGACGCCCGGGCGTTCCCCGAGTTCGACGACGAGCTGGCCGCCGCCATGCGGGAGGAGACGGCCCTGTTCTTCGACGCGATCGTGCGGGAGGACCGGAGCGTCCTGGAGCTGATCGCCGCCGACACCACGTTCGTCAACGAGCGGCTGGCGGCCCACTACAAGATCGACGGGGTGAAGGGGCCGCAGATGCGGCGGGTGGCGGTCGACCCGGCCGTCCGCGGCGGGGTGCTGGGGCACGCCGCCATCCTAACAGTCACCTCGTTCCCCCACCGGACCAGCCCGGTCCTCCGCGGCCGGTGGGTGCTCGAGGAGTTGCTCGGGGCCGAGGTCCCGCCGCCCCCGCCGGACGTGCCGGTCTTGAACGAGCGGCGGAAGGACGCCGACAACCTGACCCTCCGGCAGAAGCTGGAGGAGCACCGGGACAAGGCCGAGTGCGCCGCCTGCCACGCCCGGATGGACCCGCTCGGGTTCGGGCTGGAGAACTTCGACCCGCTCGGCCGGTGGCGGACCGAGCAGGGCGGCAAGCCGCTCGACACCACCGGCGTCCTGCCGACCGGCGAGGCGTTCAGCGGCCCGGCCGAGCTGAAGAAGCTGCTGCTGGAGAAGCGGCGGCCGGACTTCCTCCGCAACCTGTCCCGCCGGGCCCTGGGGTACGCCCTGGGCCGGGAGATCAAGGGGGCCGACCTGCGGGTCGTCCGGGACTGCGTCCGGGCCCTGGAGGAGGGCGGCTTCCGGTCCACCAGGCTGCTCGAAGCCATCGCCGTGAGCTACCCGTTCTCCCACCGGAACCAGAAGGAGTGACCGTCATGGGCGTCAAGGTCCGGCCGCTCTCCCGGCGGACGTTCCTCCGCGGGGCCGGGGTGGCCCTCGGGCTGCCGCTGCTGGAGGCGATGCGGCCGGCCCGCGCCGCGGCC
>JAIEQN010000058.1 GCA_019747685.1 Gemmataceae bacterium | reverse complement strand
ACCCGCTGCCCCAGGCCCCGCCGCCGCGGCCGGCCGAGCGGCCGGCCGGGGTGCTGCCGCCGGGGATCGACCCGGCCCTGGCCGACTGGACGCCACGCCCGGCGACCGGGATTTCCGAGCCGTGGGAGCGGGCCATCGAGGCCAACTGGGTCGACGGCCGGTTCCGCACGATGGACACCGGCCCGTTCCTGAACTGCACGATGGCCTACCCGCTCGGCCGGGGGAAGGAGCGGGTCTACAAGGCGACGGCGGTGAAGCTCGGCGAGGGGGGCGACGCCGGGGTCGTCTTCGACCGCTGCACCAACCGGGTCGTGGCCGGCTGGACCGGTGGTTGGCTGAAACACAGCGACGCCCGATTCGGGTTGATGAACACCCCGACCCCGATCGGGCGGCTGGCCTTCGGCGGGCGGTCGGCCGAACCCCCGGCCACGGCCCCGGTCCCGGCGGCCGGCCGGTTCCGCGGCCACTACCTCCACGCCGACCGGGTCGTCTTCGAGTACGACCGGGACGGCCGTCGGTTCTGGGAGACCGCCCGGCTCGACAACGGCGAGATTCAGACCAACAGCCACTCCGTGGCGCCGGCCCGCGGCCCGGGGTTAAACCCACTACTAACGCCGCCCGGCCCGAAGCGGTGGGGCGAGCCGATCGTCACCAAGCTCGAACGCGGCAAGGACGACGGCCCGTTCGCCGTGGACACCTTGACGATCCCGTACCCCAACCGGTTCAACGCCCTGTTCTTCTGCACCGGCGTCGACTTCCTCCCGGACGGCCGGGTCGCCGTCTGCACCTGTCACGGGGATGTCTGGCTCGTGACGGTCGACGAGGCGGCCGGCACCTGCTCGTGGCAACGCCACGCCACCGGGCTGTACCACCCGCTCGGGCTGAAGGTCGTGGACGGGAAGGTCGTCATCCTCGAACGCGGTCAGCTCACCCGGCTGCACGACGAGAATGGCGACGGCGAGGCCGACTTCTACGAGAACCTGTGCAACGACTGGCACACCGGCGGCGGCGAGCACTCCTACGACACCTGCCTGGAGACCGACCCCGACGGCAACTTCTACTTCTTCAAGACCGGCGACACCGACCTGCCGTCCGGCGGCACCCTCATCAAGGTGTCGAAGGACGGCTCGAAGGCCGAGACGTTCTGCACCGGGTTCCGTCACCCGATCGGGATGGGGATGTCGCCGACCGGCATCCTGACCGGGGCCGACCAAGAGGGGAACTGGATGCCGGCGACCCGGGTCGACGAGTACAAGCCGGGCGGGTTCTACGGCGACTTCCGGGCCCACCACCGCAAGGACCCGCCGAAGCTCTACGACGGGCCGCTCTGCTGGCTGCCGCGGGAGGTGGACAACTCGGCCGGCGGGCAGGTGTGGGTGCCGCCGAACCGGCTCGGCCCGCTCGGCGGGCTGCCCCTGCACTTCTCCTACGGCCGGTGCCGGCCGTTCGTCCTCCTGCGGCAGGAGACGGCCGCCGGCGTCACGCAGGGCGGCGTATCCCCGCTCGACATCCACTTCCTGTCCGGCGTCTGCCGGGGGCGGTTCCACCCGGCCGACGGCCACCTGTACGTCTGCGGCCTCAACGGCTGGCAGACCGCCGCCACGGCCGACGGTTGCTTGCAGCGGGTCCGATACACCGGCAAGCCGCTCGACGTACCGACGGCGATGAAGGTGGCGGGCAACACCATCCGGCTGACCTTCAGCCGGCCGCTCGACCCGGCGGCCGCGGCCGACCCGAAGAACTACCGCGGGGCGTGGTGGGGCTACCGCTGGTCGAAGGACTACGGGTCGAAGCGGTGGAAGGTGTCGGACCCGAACGCCGAGGGCCAGGACGACCTGCCGGTGAAGGCCGCCAAGCTCTCGGCCGACGGCCGGACGGTGGAGCTGACCTTCCCCCAACTCCGGCCGGTGATGCAGATGCAGGTGGCGTACAACGTCGCTGCGGCCGACAAGAAGAAGGTCCTCGGGTCGGTCTACCTGACCATCCACTCGACCGGGAAATGAGCACAGGCCGGGAGGCCCGTGCCACCAATAAGGCAGCACAGGCCGGGAGGCCTGTGCCACCAAAACCTAATTCCTGGTGGCACAGGCCTCCCGGCCTGTGCAGCATCATCACCCCCTGAGCAGTCGCACCGCCGCGGCGATCAGCCCGATCGACCCGGCCAGGGCCGCGAGGACCGCCGCCCCGGCCCACGCCCACCGACCCCACCCCCGCTCCGGCTCGGCCGGGGGCAGCTCCGCCACCAGACGCCGGGCCGGCGCCTTCTGCGG
>JAIEQN010000393.1 GCA_019747685.1 Gemmataceae bacterium | reverse complement strand
CGTCGGCCGCGGCCGGCGGCTCGGCGCAGGTCCGGCGGAGGAACCGGGCGTCGGCGCACCCGGCCAGGAGGAGGGGGAGCAACAGAGCACAGGCCGGGAGGCCTGTGCCACCGACCCCGGGCTTCGGTGGCACAGGCCTCCCGGCCTGTGCTCCGGGACGGAGTGTGTCCACCCAACCAGGATCGTCGTTACGACCGGCACAACTTGACCCGAACTCCCACGGCACCGGCAAGATGCCGGTGCCACGAAGCCAATCACCTTCCGTGGCACCGGCATCTTGCCGGTGCGAACCTACTCCCGCCCCATCCGGGTGGCCATCGCGTCGAGCATCTCCTGCCGGGTCCACCCGCCGTCCGTGTGCCCCTTCCGCATCTCAATCAGGATGCGGCCGTCGAACGGCGGGTCCTTCAGCTTGGCCGCCGACGCCTTGAGCCGGTGGACGGCCGCGTTCAGGTAGTAGTCGTCGGCGTCCCCGACCCAGATGTTGACCTTCCCGCCGGCCAACTTCGGCCCGAGCGTCGGCCAGTTCTTCTCCAGGAACAGCTTCAGGTCGTACTTCTTCCAGTCCGCCGCGACCTGCTTGTCGATCCGCCCGTCGGCGAACCACACCGGCTGCGGCTGGCCGTTCTTCCCCCGCGGGCTATAGACCGCGTTCCAACTCGCCCAGTCCCGGCCGCTCAGCTCCCACCGCCCCCGCCGGCCCAAGACCTTCTCCAACTGGACCTCGTGGCGGACGGTCGAGATGACATCGCCGTCGAGGGTCCGGGTGCTCGGCCGCTCGAACCCGTGGCGGTTCACGAAGGCGTTGGCGTCGGCGTACAGGTCGACCAGCTCGTACCGCTCGAACGTCACCGAGTCCGGGCACTGGGACCAGCAGCCGTTGAAGAAGTCGGGGTAGAACAGTTGCAGGGCCAGCGACACCCACCCGCCGGTGCTGGCCCCGCAGGTGAACCGGGCCTTCGGGCCGCCGCACCGGAAGGTCTTCTCGATGTACGGGATGACCTCGGTGGTCAGGGCCTGGCCGTACGGGCCGTTGTTCGCCGAGTCCACCTGGTACGGGTCACCCCACGGCCCGGCCCCGTCCGGGATGACCTGGACGAACCGCCCGTCGGGCGGGAGCCGCCGGGCGGCCGTGTACCGGGTGCCGAACCCGCCGACGGCGAGGATCAGGCCGTACCTCTTGTCCGGCTCCCGCTCGAAGTCCTTCGGCAGCACCACCCCGATCCGGTAGACCATCGGCCGGCCGTGGAACTCGGACAGCAGCTTGGACGGCAGGTGCAGGAACTTGACGGTCGGGGTGTCGTCCGGCTTCTTGTCCGGGAACGCCTTGTCCAGGGTCAGGGTGACGGTCGCGCCGGCGGCCGGGTCGAGCTTGACCTTCACCGGGTCGCCGTACCGGTTCCCCGGGGCGTTCGGCAGGTCGATGTCGCGGTTGGTGGCGAAGACGGCCTGGACCGAGTACTCGCCGGCGGGGAGCTTGGCGAGCGAGTCGGCCGGGAACTGGTCGGAGGCGGCGTCGAGGGTGACGGCCGTGTCGGCGGCGAACGGGTCGGCGTCGGCCCCGAGGATCGGCAGCACCGGCGGCCGGTAGTTGGTGAAGTCGGGGGTCTGCCCGGCCTTGGCGATCCCGACCAGCACCCGGCCCTCGGCCGGCGGGTCGCCGACCTGCCTCGGGTCGAGCTTGACCACGAACCGGAGCCCGCCGGCGGGCGGTTGGGCGGGCGACGCCAGCCCGGCGAGGGCCGCGAACGGGAGGGCGAGAACGGCAGCGCGGACGAGCATGGGGTGCCCCGATGGGTGGGAGAGCGTGGGGGCGATTGTAGCCGGGCGGGTCAGCCGTCCGCCACCGCCCACTCGGCGGGTCGGTAATCCCGTTCGCCCAGCCACCACACCCGGACTTCGGGTTCGGCGCCGGCCAGTCCGACGATGACATGAACGATCGCCTCGCCCCAGGTGTTCCGCTCGAGGTCCTTCCGGCTCGGAACCGGGGCGGCGGTCGGGTGCGAGTGGTAGACCGCCAGCACCTCGGCGCCGTTCAGCCGGGCGGCCTTCATCGCCGCCAACAGGTCGCGGGGGTTGGTCAGGAATTCGGTCGGGCTGGCGAGGTCGTTACGGACGGGGAAGTGGTGCGTCACCCGGCCTCCGGCCCCGGCCAGCAGCCCGCAGCACTCGTTCGGCAGCCCGGCCCGGGCGTGGGCGACCATCGCGTCGAGGATCGGTCGGGGGATGAACAGGCGGGTGAACGGCGGCACGGCGCCATTGT
>JAIEQN010000623.1 GCA_019747685.1 Gemmataceae bacterium | reverse complement strand
GTCAACGGCATGGGGACCGGGATCGTCCTCGACCCCCGCGGGTACGTCCTGACCAACTTCCACGTCATCGACGACGTGACCGCCCTGCGGGTCCGGCTGCACGACGGGTCGGGGATGCCGGCCCGGGTGGTCGGGACGGACAAGGACGCCGACTTGGCCCTGATCAAGATCGACCCGGCCCGGCCGCTGCCGGTGATGCCGTTCGGCACCTCGGCCGACCTGATGGTCGGGGAGGCGGTCATCGCCATCGGCAACGCCTACGGGTACGAGCACACCGTCACCCACGGCCGGGTGTCGTTCAAGGGCCGGGACGTGTCGCTGAACAAGGACACCGGGTACAAGGGGCTGATCCAGACCAGCGCCCCGATCAACCCCGGCAACAGCGGCGGGCCGCTCCTGAACGTCCTCGGCGAACTCGTCGGGGTGAACGTGGCCATCCGGGCGGGTGCCCAGAACATCGGGTTCGCCCTGCCGATCGACTTCGTCGTCGGCCGGGCCGCCGACCTGGTCAGCCGGCGGCGGGCCGGGGTCCGGCACGGGCTGGTGCTCAAGGACTCGGTCGCCCGGGCGGCGACCGAGGGGCCGGCCCGGCGGGCGGTCACGGTCGAGGCGGTGGAGGCCAACTCCCCGGCCGCGGCCGCCGGGTTCCAGGCCGGCGACGTGGTCGAGCAGGCCGGGGACGTGCCGGTCGTCACCTCGATCGACTGGGAGCGGAGCCTGTTGGAGAAGCCGGCCGGGGCGACGGTGCCGGTGAGGGTCGGCCGGGCCGGGGCGGCGGCCGAGCTGGAACTCGTCCTGGAGGTGGCCAAGCCGGTCGCGGTCAGCCCGGCGGAGGTGGTCTGGCGGCGGCTGGGGGTGCGGGTCCAGCCGGTCGCGGAGGACGTGGTGAAGCGGGTCGAGCCGGCCCTGCACGGGGGCCTGCTGGTGACCGAGGTGGCGGTCGGCGGGGCGGCGGCCGGGGCCGGGTTCCGCAAGGGGGACATCCTGGTCGGGCTGGCGGCGTTCGAGATGCTCAAGCCGGAGGACGTGGGGTACATCCTCGGGCACAAGGACTACCCCAGCTTCCTGCCCCTGAAGTACGTCCTGATCCGGGACGGGGCGGTCCAGAAGGGGCACTTCGGCGGGACGCCGTGACCGCCCGGCGGGACGGCGCGACCGCACCACCGGCCGCGGCGGCGAGGTCACGGGCGGTCGGGGGTGGTGTCGGGGAAGGTGACGCCGGCGTAGATGTCGGCCAGCTTGACCCGGGCCGGGACGGCGGCGAAGGCGTACTCGGCGTCCAGCCCGGCGACGAACGAGTACGCCCAGGTCCCGTCGGCCTGGCGGGCGTACCGCTCGACGACCGGCTCGTCGTACCCGACCAGGACGTACTCCCGGACCGACGCGAGCCGCTGGTACTGGCGGAGCTTGGTCGTCCGGTCGTACTTCTCGGTCGACTCGGACAGCACCTCGACCACGACCGCCGGGTTGACCAGGATGTCCTCCCGGTCGCCGGCGTACTCCGGGTCCCCGCAGACGACGACCACGTCCGGGTAGACGTACGGCCCGGGGCGGGACACCTTGACCCGGGTGTCGCTGGTGGTGGCGAAACACGGGCCGCCTTTGAGCTGCGCGTACAGCTCGCCGGCCAGGTTGTCCTTGATCCGGTTGTGGGGCAGCTTGGCCCCGGCCATGCCGACCGGCCCGTCCCGGTGGACGGGGTACATGACCCCGTCGTAGAACTCGCTCCTCTCCGTGGCGGCCCGGTCCAGGGCCAGGTACTCCTCCTCGGTCAGCTTGCCGGGCTTCGGGACGGCGGACATCGGGGCACCTCCGGGCGTCGGGCCGGCCACCGGGGCATCTTACCCGGCCGCGGGCGGGGCCGTCACGGTCGGTTGGCCGGCCGCGGGGGCGGGGCGACGAACGGGTACGTCGCCCGCTCGGCCCGCCACCGCTTCACCTCGTCCGGCTTGTTCAGCGCGACGTACAGCTCGACCAGCCGGTCGGCCGCGTCCGGCAGGTTGTCCGCCCCGACCGGTGGGATGTTCGCCGCGTCCGCCTTCAGCCCGGCGTACCCGGCGGCGAGCAGCGGCTCGGCCTCGACCGCCTTCCCCTGGAGCAGTAGCGACCCGCCGAGCAGGGACTTGGCGTTGGCCGTGGTCCACGCCCCCGGGGCCAGCTTCTCCCGCAGTTCCAGGCACTCCCGCAGGAGCGGCTCGGCGGCCGCGGCCGCCCCGCCGTCGAGCAGGGCCGACCCGAGGGCGGCGAGCTCGCCGGCGAGC
>JAIEQN010000499.1 GCA_019747685.1 Gemmataceae bacterium | reverse complement strand
GACCCGCTCAAGGACCCGCCGGCCGCCGACCAGGTGAGGGGGTGGGTGGCGTTCTGCGCCGCCCGCGGCGGCACGGTCGCGGTGCTCGACGGCAAGGCGGCCGACCTCGACGACCAGCTGACGTACCACCTCCGCCGGCTCGCCCAGCCGCTGCCCCGGTAACCCCGCGAGGACCGCCCCGATGCGCTGCCGCGCCGCCGTGATCGCCGCCTGGGTGGGGCTCGCCGCCGCCCCGGCCGCCGCCGCCGTCCGCCACCCGGACCACCCGGACACGCCGATCGAACAGGTGGTCAAGGGGCCGGCGACGGACGCCGCCGGCAACCCCCGCCGGGCGAGGGTGACCGCCCGCGGGGCCGAGCCGGTCGAGCTCCCGCCCGACCCGCGGAAGCCGAACCAGCCGGTGGTGAAGGTGCCCCGGCTGCGGCCGGTCGAGTTCGCCGAGACGTTCTTCGTCGGGGCCGACACCCAGGACCACTACCTGCTGCTCAAGCTCGGGGCCGGGAACGCCATCACCGAGTACGCCGGGTGGGTCCAGCGGGACCGGGTGCTCACCCGGTCGGAGGCGGTGTTCGACCAGGACAGCCTGATCTACCGGAAGGCGATGATCATCAACACCCGGGACATGATCGGGGCGGCGGCCAAGGACGGCGGGCTGCCGATCCGCCACGCCCCGGACGCCACGACCCCGTCGGTCGACGAGCCGCTGCGGCTGTTCGGGGTGTACTTCGTGTACGGGGAGGCGGCGGACGCCGGCGGCCAGGCCCACGTCCTGCTCGGCGGGCTCCCGGCGTTCGACCCCGACCCCGACCCGAAGGCCGAGCGGCACGTCCGCAAGGTCGTGTTCGGGTGGGTCCCGCGGGACCGGGTGTGCCCGTGGAACACCCGCGAGGCGGTCGAGTGGGACTGGCGGCCGACCCTCAAGGACGACGCCCTGCGGGCCGTCCTCGACCCGGCCAAGCGGGTGAACATGCGGCCGTTCTCGGCCGCCCCGCCGCCGCCCCGGCGGGCCGCCCCCGGGCGGATCTACTCGACCCCGGACGACGCCCGCCGGGCCCTCCGGGGCGAGGAGCCGGCCCAGCCGGTGCTCATGGAGGAGCAGCTCGACGCCGCCGGCGAGGCCCGCGAGCCGGGGTTCGCCGACATGCGGTTCCCGGTCCTCGACTGGGACGCCAAGGCCCACGGCCCGCAGGACGGGTTCACCCACCCGGCCGCCGGCCGGCTGTACCGGGTCGGGGTGCTCGGCGGGTTCCGGTCCATCGGCGGCGGCAAGGGGCCCGACCCGAGGCAGATCCAGAAGCTGCTGGCCGAGCTGGCCCGGCTGGAGAAGGAGCTCACCGTCACCGAGGTCCTGTTCGTCGTCGACGACACCCAGAGCATCGCCCCGTGGTTCATCGACATCGCCAACACGTTCAAGCAGCTGAAGGCGGCCGCCGCCGCCGGCAAGGCCAAGAACGTCCGGATCGGGCTGGTGTTCTACAACGACGTGACCCCGACCAACGCCGTCCCGGTCAAGCCGTGGCGGCCGAAGGGGAAGGCCGGCGACGACCGGGTGCTCTGGCCGCTCGACCAGTACGGCGACGAGATGATCCGGGAGCTCGACGTCACCGACGAGACCCGGAACCTGCCCCGGGACAAGCAGGTGTCCAACCACAAGTACACCGACGGGGTCGACCGCCGGGAGATGGTGTTCCGCGGCATCCGCGAGGCCGTCGCGCTGGCCAAGTTCAGCCCGGTCGCCCGGAAGCTGGTGGTGGTGATCGGGGACGACGGCGACCGCGACCCCGGGGACCCGAAGTTCAAGGAGTACCAGGCGACGTACAACCCCGCCAAGCTGGTCGAGGACCTCGTCCCGCCGGCCGACGCCGGGCACTCGGCGGTCGAGTTCTACGCCGTCCAGGTGGTCAACCCGGCGGACCGGGACCAGCTGGCGTTCCGCGACCAGATGACCGAGGTGGTGAACCTGTACAAGGCCGAGGCGCAGGCCGCCGGGTACCCGCCGCGGGCCCAGCTGGTCACCGCCACCCAGGCCGACGCCCTGGCCGCCCGGGTCCGGAAGGCGTTCGAGGAGACCGAGGGGGACGTCGAGACGAGCCGCGTCGCCCTCGAGCGGCTCCGCCGCGGGCAGTGGAAGTCGACCGTGTTCACCCCGGAGATGGAGAAGATCATCCGCAAGCGGCTGGAGGCCCTCAACGACCCCGACCTGACGTTCGACAGGCTCCGCCAGCTCGACGGGTTCCAGCTGTTCGAGATCGGGTACGTG